>JBBKWG010000025.1:0-16292 GCA_037968835.1 Paracoccaceae bacterium | reverse complement strand
CCGAACGATTTCTACCAGAAGGCCTGGCGCTCGGCGCGTTACGGCATCCTGTTCATCGCGCTCACGTTCCTGACGATCCTGCTTTTGGACCGCACCAGCGAACGCCCGGCGCATCCGGTGCAATACCTGATGGTCGGACTGGCGCAATCGGTGTTCATCCTTTTGATGCTGTCCTATGCCGAACAGATCGGATTCGGGGCGGCCTACCTTCTGTCTGCGGGCGCGACTATCGGACTGCTGGTCGTATTTGGCGCTACCGCGTTGAAACTCGGCAAGCGCACCTCTGTGCTCGCTGCGATGCTGATCGTTGTCTATGGCGTGCTCTACCTGATCCTGCGCAGTGCCGACTACGCCTTGCTGGCGGGCTCGACACTCGCATTCGTGGCGCTCGCCGGAACGATGCTGCTGACACGAAACGAAGATTGGCACGGACCCGAGCGGGCGGCGTGGCGGCCGTTTGCGCGACGCACCCCGAAAGAACCTTCTGTGGCGTGACAGAAGTTCCGATATCGCTCTGCGGGGTCTTCCAACTGGCGGGCCCCGTTTTGCTGTGGCGCGGGCCAATTTCCGCCAAGATCTCCGCCCCGGGGCCTTTCCTTGGGGCGGGTCACGGCTTACCTCACCCTCAGAATGACAGGGTATTTGGTTATGCAGCAGACTTTGCGGCAAAAGGTAATTCACGCAGTAGCACGCGGACGACACAGCGTGCGACGCCACGTCCCGCCGGGATTCCGCTGGCCGGTGGGGTTGCTGCTGATCTGTTTCGGTGTCGTCGGATTTCTGCCGGTTGTCGGCTTCTGGATGATCCCGCTGGGCATCGCGGTCGCAGCCATGGACATTCGCCCGTTGTGGCGTCGATGGCAGGCGTGGCGGGCTTCCCAAAGCACGGCAAGTGTGGCTGACTTGCCGGCAAAGGAGAAAACCCATGACCGCGACTCCCCCCCCTGACGCCGCTGCCCGTCGAGCGGTGCGCCCGCTGATCTGCTATCCGACCGACAGCCTGCCGCAGCCCGATCTCGACGGCTATCGCGGGGCGGTGAGCAACTATGACAAGCTCGACGAAGTCATCGTCGATCCCCGCGAGGCGGCGACGTTTCGGGTCAAGGCGGGCGGCATGTTCCGGATAACCTCGATCGAAGGTCCGCAGGTCGGCGATCTCAACCTCTGGAACGCCAACGCCCTGACCGAGCGGTTCTTTTCGGGCAAGACCCGTGCGCTGCATGGAACCCACGTGACGGCCGGCGACCGGCTCTGGTCGAACCTGCCATATCTGCGCCCGATGGCGACAATCATCGAGGATACGCTCGGCTGGTATGGCCTCGATGAATTCGGCGGCGGCGTGCACGACGTGATTGGAACGCGCTGCGATCCCTACACCGGGCGTCTGCTGTCGGGCACGGATTACCACCATTGCTGCCACTCGAACCTGACTCGCGCGCTTGCCACCGCCACGGGATTATCACCGCGCGAGGCGGAATGGCATGTCCACGACGTTCTGAACGTCTTCATGTGCACCGGGTTCACGCGCGACGCAGGCAAGTATTTCATGAAGGCGTCGCCCGTTCGGCCCGGCGATCACATCGACTTCTTCGCTGAAATCGACCTGTTGGGCGCTCTGTCGGCGTGTCCGGGCGGCGATTGCGGCGGCGAGCACTCGTCCGATATCGCGCCGTGCCATCCGCTGAAAGTCGAGGTCTTCCACGGCGCGCCGCCGGCAGGCTGGGTCACGCCAGCGGTCAACCCGTATGACCGCAGCCACGGAATCTAGGACGCGTCGTAATCGTTTGAGAAGTCAGGCAAAAGCCGCTTCAAGCGCGATTTCCACCATGTCGCCGAAACTGCGTTCGCGTTGATCCGAAGGCAGCGCCTCGCCGGTGATCAGGTGGTCTGAAACCGTCAGCACCGCCAGCGCCCGACGCCCGTAACGCGCGGCCAGATTGTAAAGCTCCGCCGCTTCCATCTCGACCCCCAGGATACCGTGCCGCGTCATCGCCTCGTTCAGATCGGGGCGCTCGTCGTAAAAGACATCCGACGAATAGATGCCGCCGACGTGGATCGGGATCGCCTTCGCTTCGGCCGCCGCCGCTGCCGCTTTCAGCAGCGACCAGTCGGCGGAGGGTGCGAAATTCAGGTCCTTGAAGATGCCGCTCGACGGCGTCGACAGCGACGAAGCGGTCATCGCCAGTATCACGTCGCGCACGTTCACCTGTTCCTGCATCGCGCCGCACGATCCGATCCGTATCAGTGTCTTGGCGTCGTAGTCGCGGATCAACTCGTTGACGTAGATCGACAGGCTCGGCATTCCCATACCCGAGCCGTGGATCGTGACCGGGTGGCCGTTCCAGGTGCCGGTGAACCCCAGCATCCCGCGAACTTCGTTGACCAGCTTGGCATCCTTCAGGAACGTCTGCGCTGCCCACTTGGCGCGGTAGGGATCGCCCGGTAGCAGAACGGTTTCAGCGATCTCGCCGGGCTTCGCGCCAATGTGGATGGTCATGGAAAAGCCCTTTCAATGTGCCGTGACCGCAAGCCTAAACCGGATCGCGAACCGGGGAAAGATGCGCATCTCACGACGCTCGCGCTCACCCATGCGTGAACACGCGGAACACGACCGGAAGATCACCGTTGTCTGCAAGAGCGCTCGCCAAAGCAGCGCATTACCACCGTCAATGGAGACCATTTTGGAAAATCAAATAGTCAACGACGTCGAACTTTACGTGGAAGACAGTGGCGGCACGGGCCGTCCGGTCATTCTAATTCACGGCTGGCCCCTGTCGGGCAAAGCGTGGGAAAAACAGGTCGGCCCCCTGAGCGACGCCGGGTTTCGCGTGATCACCTATGATCGGCGCGGCTTCGGACAGTCAGAAAAGCCCGGCAGCGGGTTCGATTACGATACGCTGACCGAGGATCTGGCGGGTCTTATCGAGGCAATGGAACTGGAGGACGTCACGCTCGTCGGTTTCTCGATGGGCGGCGGCGAGGTCGCACGGTATGTCGGCAACAATGGCGAAGCACATCTCAGAAGCATCGTTTTCGCCTCGGCCGTGCCACCCTACATGATGAAGACCGAGGACAACCCCGACGGTCCCCTGACCGAGGACGCCGCCAAGGAAATGGAAGCGAACCTCAAAAAGGATCGCGACGAATTTTTCGACGGTTTCACCAAAGACTTTTTCACGGCCAACGGCGAGCTGAAAGTGAGCGAGGACGACCGGCAGACGGCAATCGCACTCTGCAAGCAATCAAGTCAGGATTCCGCGCTTGGCTGCATGGAAGCGTTCGGAGCGACCGATTTCCGCGATGACCTGAAAAAGATAAGCGTGCCGACGCTTGTGCTGCACGGCGACGCGGACGGGATCGTTCCGATTGACGGGTCCGGAGAGCGCACGCACGAGATGGTGGCGGGTTCCACGATGCACGTCATCGAAGGCGCGCCGCACGGTTGCAACGTGAGCCATCCCGAGGAATTCAACAAAGCGTTGATCGCGTTCCTGTCAAAGTGACACCTGCGACGGCCCGCCTGCTTGCGCGGGTCGTCGCTATTCCGCCGCGACCGCGCGATCATCCGCAAGCGCCACGATATCGAACATGATGCGGTTCAACTCGAAATCCTTCGGGGTGTAGACCCGCGCGACACCCATGGCGGCAAGCCGGGTGGCGTCATCGGCGGGAATGATGCCGCCGACGATCACGGGGATATGACCAAGACCGGCCCTGTGCATTTCGGTCATCAGTTCTTCGATAAGCGGCATGTGGCTGCCCGACAGGATAGAAAGCCCGACCACATGCGCTTCGGTTTCGCGCGCAGTCGCAACGATTTCGGTCGGTGTCAGCCGGATGCCCTCATAGGTGATGTCCATACCGGCGTCGCGGGCGCGGGCGGCGATCTGTTCGGCGCCGTTGGAATGGCCGTCGAGTCCCGGCTTTCCGACCAGAAATTTCAGCCGCCGACCCAGTTTGGCGGACACCGCATCGACGGCGGCGCGGATTTCGTCCAGCCCCTCGGTCCGGTTCGACGGGGCGCGCGCAACGCCGGTGGGCGCGCGATACTGGCCGAAAACGGCGCGCACAACGTCGCCCCATTCCCCGGTCGTCGCACCCGCCCTGGCTGCGACCACGGAGGGCGGCATGATATTGCCGCCCTCGACCGCGACACGCCTCAGCTCCTCCAGTGCCGCGCGGACGGCCTCCTCGTTCCGCTCCGCGCGCCACGACTGAAGACGTGTGATCTGGTCCATTTCAGCGTCGGGATCGGCGAGCATGATCGCCTCGGGGCCTGATGTCAGCGGTGAAGTCTCGCCCTGCTGATAGCGGTTCACGCCGACGACCGTGGTTTCACCCGCTTCGATCCGCCCGATCCGTTCGGCATTCGCCTCGACAAGCCGGGATTTCATGTATTCGATTGCCTCGACCGCACCGCCCATGGCGTCGATATGGGCCAATTCCGCCCGCGCGCCATCCTTCAAATCCGTAACCCTGGCGGCAACGACCGGGTTTCCGTCGAACAGGTCGCCGTATTCCAGCAGGTCGGTCTCGAACGCGAGGATCTGCTGCATCCGAAGCGACCATTGCTGGTCCCACGGGCGCGGCAGGCCAAGCGCCTCGTTCCACGCCGGAAGCTGGACGGCGCGGGCGCGAGCGTTCTTGGACAGCGTAACCGCCAGCGTTTCCAAAAGGATGCGATAGACGTTGTTTTCGGGCTGCTGCTCGGTCAGGCCAAGCGAGTTGACCTGAACGCCATAGCGGAACCGACGATACTTGGCGTCCTCAATGCCATAACGGTCCCGGCAGATTTCGTCCCAGAGTTCGGTGAATGCCCGCATCTTGCACAACTCGGTGACGAAACGGATGCCGGCGTTGACGAAAAAGCTGATGCGCCCGACCATTTCGGGAAAGTGCTCGGGTGCGACCTTGGCCCTCAGATCGTCGAGAACGGCGGTGGCGGTGGCAAGGGCATAGGCCAGTTCCTGCTCCGGCGTCGCGCCGGCTTCTTGCAGGTGATAGGAACAGACGTTCATCGGGTTCCATTTCGGCAGATGCTCGCGGGTCCATGCCGCGACATCCGTGATCATCCGCAATGACGGCGCGGGCGGGCAGACATAGGTTCCCCGGCTGAGGTATTCCTTGATGATGTCGTTCTGGACAGTGCCCTGAAGTGCGCCGACATCCGCACCCTGTTCCTCGGCCACGGCGACATACAGCGCCAGCAACCACGGGGCCGTCGCGTTGATCGTCATCGAGGTGTTCATCTGATCGAGTGGAATATCGGCAAACAGCGCCCGCATATCGCCCAGATGCGCGACAGGAACTCCGACCTTGCCGACCTCGCCGCGTGCCAGTCGGTGGTCGCTGTCATAGCCAGTCTGGGTCGGCAGATCGAAGGCGACGGAAAGTCCGGTCTGACCTTTTTCCAGGTTGCCACGGTACAGCGCATTCGACGCTGTGGCGGTCGAATGACCGGCATAAGTGCGAAACAGCCAGGGTTTGTCTTTCTGCGTCTGCGACATCCGCGAGTCTCACCCGTTTTGAAAGCAACAATATTTCAACAATGGCGTCTTACGCGAAAGGAAATGGCGTTGTCAATTCGCCGCATCGCGGCGAAAGCGAAATGGGACAGAGCCGGGACGAGGTGATAATCTTTCGAAAAATGTCGGGGGACATCATGGAATTCTGGGACGCAATTCTACTCTGGATTCACTTCGCGGCGATCGGCGTCGGTGGTGCCGCATCGTTCGGACTTCCCGTCGTCGGGGCCGTCATGGCCGGGGCTCAGATCGAGGCGCGACCGGCGCTGGCGGGCGTTGCCGGAAAGTTGTCGATCCTCGGACGCAGCGCCATCGGAGTTCTGATCGTGACGGGGGTGCTGATGGTGCTGGCTGGACCGGGACTTGGCGGCGTCAATCTGTGGTTCTGGATCAAGATGTCGTTCGTCGTCCTGCTGATCGCCGGTGTCGTTGCGGGTGTTCGCGCCGGACGTCAGGCGCGGGAAGGCAATCAGACAGCTCTGCAACGCACACCGCTCATCGGCAAGATCAACATCGGTCTTTTCCTGGCCATCGTGGCATCGGCCGTGCTCAGCTTCGGCTGATCTTACGGGCTTTAACTTCGCTGCGTTTCCTGTAAGCCTCCGTCGATGCTCGAAACCGTGACGATTCCGATATGGCTGCTGGTATTGATCTTGCTGTTCGCGGCGGTCACGGCATCGACCCATCTTCTGTTCCCGTCCGTGCGCTGGTTCCTGCGCCGCCGTGCCGAGCGATTGGTGGCCGAACTGAACAAGCGTCTGGAACGTCCTATTCAGCCCTTCAAGCTGGCGCGGCGCACCGACATGATCCAGCGGGTGATCTACGATCCCGAAGTGGTGCGCGCCGTCGGGGATTACGCCGTGCTGGAAAGCGTCCGCGAGGACGTGGCGTTCGAGAAGGCCCGCGATTATGCCCGCGAAATCGTGCCGTCGTTCAGTGCGACCGCCTATTTCGGCGTTGCGATCCGGTTGTCGCGCTGGCTGGCAAACAAGCTGTTCGATGTTCGCCTTCACCGCATCGACGCCGATGCGCTCAGCGCCATCGACCACGAGGCGACCGTCGTTTTCGTCATGAACCACCGTTCGAATTTCGATTATGTGCTGGTGACGTATCTTGCGGCCGAGCAATCCGCGCTCAGCTATGCGGTCGGCGAATGGGCGCGGGTGTGGCCGCTCAGCCGACTGATCCGGGCGATGGGAGCCTATTTCATCCGTCGCCGCGCGCGCAATGCGCTCTATCGTCGGGTGCTGGCCACCTATGTGCAAAAAGCTACCGAAGCGGGCGTGACCCAGGCCGTATTCCCCGAAGGCGGATTGTCGCGAACCGGCCATGTCGGTCCGCCGAAACTGGGAATTCTCAGCTATATGCTGGAGGGCTGGAAGCACGACGGACGCGACGTGGTGTTCGTGCCGGTATCGCTGAATTACGACCGTGTGGTCGAGGATCGCATCCTTGTGGCGGCGGGTCGTTCCGGCAAGTCCAGATTTCGCGCCACGGCACCCGAGGGCCTGCGGTTTACGCTGCGCTATATCTGGCGGCGCATGAACGGCAAGGTTGGCCGTTTCGGGATTGCGGCGGTCACGTTCGGGCGTCCCGTGTCGATGAGAGACGTGACCAGGGACGGCGAGGGGCGGGTCGAGGTCCTGGCGCAACGTCTGAGCGATGACATCCGAAAGGGCGTGCCGGTCGTGACCTCTCCGTTGGCGCTGGCAGCGATGTTCCAGTTGAAGGTGTCCGCCAGCCTTGCCGAGATCGCCGCCGAAATGGATACCTTGCGGGCGATGCTGCCAGACACCGCAGCCGACTACGCGCTGCATTCCGATCAGCCCGACGCGTTGCAGCGCGAGTTGGACATCCTGGCGCTGCGCGCTATCGTCGTGCGTGAGGGCGAAAGCTACCGCATCGGTGACCGAGATCTGGCGGCATACTACGCCAATTCGCTCAAGCAGCATTTTTCTGCGGATGCAGCTAAGGCTATTCCGGAAATCTCGCCAAACGGCGACACTGAAGAGACATAAAATTTCAAAATCACCAACTTTCTGTTTGCAAAGTTGCGTGTCGAGATTTAATTCCACCCTGAAGGCGCCACGATTCTGCAATGCAGCGCCGAGGAAACCGGAGGAATAATGGCCTTGGATATCAAAGCGGACGTTGTCGCCTATGAAGCGCCGGTCAAGGATTTGTATGCCGTGGGCGAGATGCCTCCCCTTGGTCATCTTCCCGCGCAGATGCACGCCTGGGCAATCCGGCGCGAGCGTCACGGCGAACCCGACAAATCGTTCCAGCTTGAAGTCGTCCCGGTCAAGAAACCGGATAGTCACGAGGTTGTCGTGCTCGTCATGGCAGCCGGCGTCAATTACAACGGCGTCTGGGCCGGGCTTGGCATTCCGATCAGCCCGTTCGACGTCCACAAATCCCCCTATCACATCGCCGGATCGGACGCCGCAGGGATCGTCTGGGCGGTTGGTGACAAGGTCACGCGCTGGCGCGTCGGCGACGAGGTCGTGATCCATTGCAATCAGGACGATGGCGACGACGAGGAATGCAACGGCGGCGATCCGATGTTCTCGGCCAGCCAGCGCATCTGGGGCTACGAAACACCGGACGGGTCGTTCGCGCAATTCACCACTGTGCAGTCACAACAGTTGATGCCGCGCCCGCGCCACCTGACGTGGGAAGAAAGCGCCTGTTACACCCTGACGCTCGCCACCGCCTATCGCATGTTGTTCGGCCACCACCCGCACGAATTGAAGCCGGGTCAGAACGTGTTGGTCTGGGGCGCGTCGGGCGGACTAGGTTCTTATGCCATCCAGCTTATCAATACGGCCGGGGCCAACGCGGTCGGCGTGATCTCGGACGAGGACAAGCGCGAATTCGTCATGGGCCTTGGCGCGAAAGGGGTCATCAACCGCAAGGATTTCGCGTGCTGGGGCCAGATGCCCACCGTGAACACGGACGAATACAAGACCTGGATGGCGGAGGCGCGCAAATTCGGCAAGGCGATCTGGGAAATCACCGGTAAGGGCATCAACGTCGATATGGTGTTCGAGCATCCCGGCGAAGCGACGATGCCGGTCAGCGTCTTTGTCGTCAAGAAGGGCGGCATGGTCGTGATCTGCGCCGGCACGACGGGCTATAACCTGACGCTGGACGCGCGGTATCTCTGGATGAACCAGAAGCGGGTTCAGGGCAGCCACTTCGCGCATCTGAAGCAGGCGGCGGCGGCGAACAAGCTGATGGTCGACCGTCGGCTCGATCCCTGCATGTCGGAAGTGTTCTCCTGGGCGGACATCCCTGCGGCCCATGTGAAGATGCGCCGCAACGAGCATAAACCTGGAAATATGGCGGTTCTGGTCCAGGCACCACGCACCGGGCTCCGCACTTTCGAAGACACGTTAGAGGCGAGTGTTTCCATTTAGGAAACACTCTGTTTCCGTATCGGAAACCGCCTGAAGATTCGGGCGACTTGCGGATCGGATTCCGCGACTTCTCAAATTAATTTAAATAAAATCAGTCACTTACAGATTTGCTCCTCGCTATTATCGGGGAGTTGAAATCAGTGAATTACCGAGAATTAAATTACATGCTAAAGTTGTATTCATACTTCGTTAACCTTTGAAAAAGAGAGTCACCGATGGCAAATGACTGGATACTGGACGTTCTTGCGGACCTGAAAGCCTTCGCTCAGAAAAATGGGCTGTCCGCGCTGGAACACCAACTCGACGTTTCCGAATCCGTTGCCGCACGGGAACTTACGTCGGGCATAGGGATAACGGGACAGAATTTTGAGTATACTGGAAACCTTCATCGAACAAATGCAGGCAGTCCGTTCGCTTGATGAACTGAACGACCAGATCGTCGGGCTGCGCGATCTGTTCGAAGTCGAACACGTGGTCTACCACTCGGTCAATTCAACCGGCGAGCAATATGCCGCACTGACCTACGCGCCGGAATGGGTGGCGCAATATATCGACCAGGACTATGCGCGTATCGATCCGGTGGTGCAGGCGTGCTATCGCCGCTTTCATCCGATCGACTGGAAACGCCTCGACTGGTCGGGCAAGGCATCGCGCGGATTTCTGGGCGAAGCGATTGACGGCGGCGTCGGGCATCAGGGATTTTCCGTGCCGATCCGCGGACCCTCGGGTCAGTTTGCGCTGTTCACTGTCAGCGGCAGCGAAAACGACGAAGCCTGGGCGAAATATACCGAAAAGCATGTCGGCGATCTGATCCTGGTTTCGCATTTCGTGAACCAGAAGGCTCTCGAACTTGAACGCGGCTCCGATCACGCGCCATCGACCAGCCTGTCGCCGCGCGAGACCGACGCGCTGACGATGCTGGCGATGGGTCTCAACCGCGCGCAGGCGGCGGATTCGCTGTCGATCTCGGAACATACACTGCGGGTCTACATCGAAAGCGCACGTTTCAAACTGGCCGCCGCGAACACCACCCATGCCGTCGCGCGCGCGCTGACGCAGGGTCTGCTGGTGGTCTGACGCGTTAACCCTTTGGCAACGGTCCCGCGCGTATCGCTTCGTCGCCCTTAACTCTCCCTCATTACCCCTTCTTCGCAGCACATCAGCGAACGGAGGGACCCCATGCTGCGCTATCTCTATGCAGATCAACTAGCAGATTACCCAAGACTTGCCGAAACGATGTTCCGGGACCGGGCCGAACAGTTTCATACCCGTCTGGGTTGGGAGGTCACAGTCGGCCCGGACGGTTTCGAGCGCGACGAATATGACGTGATGAACCCGATGTATGTGATTTGGGAACAGCCAGACGGGCGGCACGGCGGCTCGCTGCGGTTCTTGCCCACGACCGGCAACACGATGATCAACGATCACTTCGTCCACCTGACCGACGGCGTGCATATCGCCAGCCCGTTCATCTGGGAGTGCACGCGTTTCTGCCTCTCTCCCGGTGCCGATCCGCGCGTATCTGCCGCCCTGATGCTTGGCGGGATGGAGGTCGGTCTGGCGTCGCGCCTCAGCCACGCGGTCGGTGTGTTCGACGCCCGCATGATCCGCATCTATCGTCGCATGGGCTGGGGACCGGTGATCCTCGGGACCAGCGGAACCGGGCGCGATGCGATCAGCGTCGGGCTCTGGGCGTTCGAGCCGGACGTGCGCGATCGTCTGCTGAAAAAGGCCTGCGTTTCGCACGAAGCATCGCGTCACTGGTTCGACAGAAGTTTCGGCACCCCGACCTCGCAGGGCTACGCGCAAACGGCCTGATCGCGCTGGCACCTCTCACGGCAGATGGTTAGGGTCGCGGGCATGTCCGTGGCCCTTGCCCAGTTTTCCGAAGATCAGGCCGAAGCCTTTGATCGCATTGCCGAAGCCCTGCGCTCGGCCGGTGTCGATATCGAGGAAAGCATGACGACCCCGCGGAGCGAGGCGCAGGCGGGTGCGCTGGCCGTGATCGGCAAGGCGGGGTCGGGCAAGACCATGCTTCTGGCGCGGCTGGCCGAGGCGCTGAGCGAAGCTGGCGTCGATACGGTTTCGGGGGATTACGAGGGGCGGCGGCGCAAGGATCGCCGCACGCTCGCGATCCTCGCACCGACCAACAAGGCCGCCAGCGTCCTGCGCAATCACGGTGTCGCCGCGACGACCATTCACCGCATTCTCTACACCCCGGTCTATGATCCCGAATACGAGAAGATCGCCGAATGGCTGATCGGCAACGGCGAACGCCCGTCGGTCGAAGGACTGACCGACGCGGCGCTCGACCGGGCCGAAGCGTTCTTCAGACACAACCGCTCGGTGCCGGGGGCCTTGGCGGCTGCTGGCCTGCGGGGGTCCGATTTCATCCTTGGCTGGAAGCGGCGCGATGATCCGCTGGACATCGGTTTTGTCGACGAAAGCTCGATGCTCGATGCGCGGCAATTCGAGGATCTGCAGGAGATCTTCCCGACGCTGGTTCTGTTCGGCGATCCCGCGCAATTGGCGCCGGTCAATCAGTCTGGCGCGATGGTGTTCGATTCGCTGCCCGATACGCGCAAGATGGTGCTGAGCCGTATCCACCGCCAGGCGCTCGACAATCCGATCCTCGATCTTGCCCATGCTCTGGCCGACGACGATCTGACGTTCGCGGATTTTGAGCGGATGATCGAGGAAGCGGCGAACAGCGACGACCGCGTGATCGTCAGCCAGCGCGTCGAATCCGGGATGATGGCGCGCTCGCCGGTGCTGGTCTGGCGCAATGCCACGCGCATTCGGCTGATCCACGCGTTCCGCGCCGCCTATGATGCGCCCGCCGATGCGCTTCTGCCCGGCGAACCGCTGATCTGCGATGGCATCGAACTGCCGCTGAAACACCGCAAGAAGCGGCTGGATCTGGAAGCGCGCGGCCTGATCAAAGGCGCGCAGGTCGTCTATCTCGGCCCCGGCAAACGGCCCGGTTTCTCGCGGCTTCACGTGGTCGGCGCGATCGAGCCGCAGGTCTCGGCGGCGTCCATCGTCAAGATCGAGATCCCGGACGAGGACGAACCGTTCATCCCCTTTGCCGCCAATATGGGCGCGACGTTCCTGCACGGCGCGGCGGTCACGATCCACAAGGCGCAGGGGTCGCAATGGCCCGAGGTGCAGGTCTTTGCGCCCGATCTCTACGCGGCCAGTCGCGCCGGGCGGATGGAGGCGGGAATACCGCTCTGGAAGCGCCTTGCCTATGTCGCCATCACCCGCGCTGAAACTCGGTTGCACTGGGTCACGCGCTACCGGCTCGGTAAACCCAGCGCGCCGCTGACCACGGCGGATCTGGACGCGCTGCCGGCCCCATTCGAACTCTCAACGGAGGAAGAGACATGAACCGTTCCATTCTGATAACAGGCGCTTCGGCAGGCATTGGCCGCGCCACCGCAGAGGCATTTCTCGAATCCGGCTGGACCGTCGGGTGCCTGGCCCGAAGCGCCGAGAAGCTGGCCGATCTCTGCGCCAAACACACCGACGCCCATGCGCTGCCGTGCGACGTGACCGACCTCGACGCGGTCGATGCCGCGTTTGACGCCTTCGCGAAAAAGGCCGGGCGCATCGACGCGATCTTCAACAACGCCGGTCGCGGCAGTCCCGCCCAACTGATCGACGAGATCGACCCCAAGGTCTGGGCCGATGTCGTCGCGGTCAACTTGAATGGCATGTTCAACTGCGCCCGCGCGGCGTTCCGGCACATGCGCACGCAGACGCCTCAGGGCGGGCGGATCGTCAACAACGGGTCGATCTCGGCCTATGCGCCGCGCTGGCGGTCGGTGCCCTACACGACGACCAAGCACGCGATCACCGGGCTGTCGAAGTGTCTTTCAATCGACGGGCGCCCCTTCGATATCGCCTGCGGCCAGATCGACATCGGCAATGCGCTGACCGACATGACCGAGGATATGGCGACGGGCAAGCCGCAGGCCGACGGGTCGATGATGCCAGAGCCGACAATGGACGTGCGCCATGTCGCCGAGGCCGTTTTGCACATGTGCAATCTGCCGCTTGCGACGAACGTGCAGACGATCACGATTATGGCGACCAACATGCCCTTCGTCGGGCGCGGTTAGCGGCGGATCATTCCGAAGACCGCAGACGCGATCCAGCCCGCGGCAATCGCGATAGCCAGCGACATCAGCCCGTAGATGATGGGCTGGTCGTGCGCGAGGCGGTAAAGGAACTGCTCCAACCCGACCTTCTTGACGGGAATGATGGCGCTGTAGAGATCGACGATCTGTCCACCCCGCGTCAGATAGATTTCGGTCGTGTAATTGCCTTCGGTCAGGTTCGACGGCAGCCCGATGCTGGTGCGGAACAGGGTTTCCTCGTCGACGCTGACTGCGCCCTCAAGGTCCTGATACAGACCGTTCGCGGCGCGGATGCGCATCAGCGCCTCGGTGAATTTGGCGCTGCCGGTCTCAGAGCGCCCGACCGAACGGATCGCACGACTGATCGAAATCCGCGTCGCGGCGTCCTCGCTGGGCGCAAGGATTTCCGACATCGGGGCGTTGGTGGCGACCGCGTAGAATGACGGGGCGACGTCGATTTCGACGGATTCCACGTTGATCCAGATTCCGAGGCGGCGCTCTTTCCTGCGGACCGTGATCGGCTTGTCCGGCCCGGCCACCGTGACGATGATGCCAAGGTTGCCCTCCAGCGTCGCCGTCCCGTCGCGCCGGATCGCACCGAAGATAAGGATGTCCGAACCATCGAAAGTCGCCGTAATCGCCACCTCGTCGCGGCTCAGTCCCAGCACGATTTCCTCGGCCGACAGCGACGCGGGGAGAAGCAGCAGGAGAAGGGCAAACAGGCGGGCCATCAGTGCGTAATCGCCGGGCCGACCGAATACAACTCGGAGGGTTGCAATAACAGATCGAGCGCCAGCTTGCCGCAGACCGCAAGCACCAGGATCGCCAGCAGGATGCGAAGTTGCTCGGCCTTCATCTTGACGCCGATGCGGGTGCCGATCTGCGCGCCGATGACGCCGCCGACCAGCAGCAGCACGGCCAGCACCACATCGACGGTGAAGTTCGTCGTCGCGTGCAGCATGGTGGTGAAGGCGGTAACGAAGATGATCTGGAACAGCGAAGTGCCGACGACAACCTTTGTCGGCATCCCCAGAAGATAGATCATCGCGGGCACCATGATGAAGCCGCCGCCGACGCCCATGATGGCGGCCAGAATTCCGACCAGAATTCCCACAATCACCGGCGGTATCACCGAGATATAAAGCCCCGAGACCCGGAATTTCATCTTGAAGGGCAGGTTGTGGACCCAGTTGTGCCGCCTGCGTGTTGCGGGGCGGCCGCCCTTGCGCGATTTGCGGATCGCGTTCAGGCTTTCGACGAACATCAGCGCGCCGATGATGCCAAGGAACAGGACGTAGCTGAGTTTGACCAGCAGATCGACCTGACCGATGGCTTTCAGCGCGTTGAAGACCTGAACACCCAACGCCGCGCCGATCAGTCCCCCGACCAGCAGGACCAGCCCCATCCTGAGGTCCACGGTCTTGCGTTTCAGATGCGCCAGCACGCCGGAAAACGACGACGCCACGATCTGGTTGGCTTCGGTGGCGACGGCGACAGCCGGTGGGATGCCGATGAAGAACAACAGCGGGGTCATCAGGAAACCGCCACCGACCCCGAACATCCCCGACAGAACGCCGACCATACCTCCCAGTCCCAGAAGAAGGAACGCGTTGACCGAAACTTCGGCAATGGGGAGGTAGATCTGCATGTCGCCCCTTTACGCCCGCAAGCTATCCCAGTTCAACGGCCAATTGCGGAAAGTCGATAAGACCACAAGGCGCATCGGCTGCGGGCGACTATCGTTCCTTGACGTAGGGTTCACCACCCGCGCGCGGCGGGATCGCCTTTCCGACAAAGCCCGCAAGGATGACGACGGTCAGGATATACGGCAGCGCGTCAAGAAGTTGCCCTGGCACCCGCGTCTGCACCATCGCCTCGACCGCGTCGGGTCTGAGCGCCAACGCCTGGAGGAAGCCGAACAGCAGGCAGGAAAATAGCGCATACCACGGCCGCCATTTGGCGAAGATCAACGCCGCCAGGGCGATGAAGCCGCGACCCGACGACATGTCCTTGACGAACCCGGCCTGAAGCCCGGTGGCTAGATAGGCCCCGGCAAAGCCGCACAGGATGCCGCAGATAATGACGGCGACATAGCGCAACCCGACCACGGAAACCCCGGCGGTGTCGACAGCCGCCGGGTTCTCGCCGACCGCGCGCAGGCGAAGGCCAAAGCGGGTGCGGAACAGGATGTACCACGTCGCGGGAACGGTCAGAACTGCGACGTAGACCAGGATCGAATGGCCCGAAATCAGCTCGGAATAGATCGGCCCAAGCCACGGGATGTCGGCAAGTTCGGCGGTGAACGGCAGCGTGATCGATTCAAAGCGCGCGTTGCCTGACAACGAAGGCGTGCGCCCGCCCTGGCTGAACCAGTCCTGCGCGATCAGCACCGTCAGGCCAGCGGCCAGGAAATTGATCGCGACGCCGGAAATCAGTTGGTTGCCCCGAAACGTGATCGACGCAAGGCCGTGCACGATACTCAGCGCCACCGATGCGCCGATGCCGGCCAGCAGTCCGATCCAGACATTGCCGGTCAGCGCGGCGACAGCAGCCGAAAAGAACGCCGCCGCCAGCATCTTGCCTTCAAGCCCGATGTCGAAAATGCCTGCGCGTTCGGAAAACAGCCCGGCTAAACAGGCGAACAACAGCGGCGTCGCCAGCCGGACGGTGGTGTCGAGGATTTGCAGGAGCGTCAGAAAATCCATCCCTCAGCCCCCCGCCGGCGTCGTCTTGGTCTTGGGTTTCGGCGCAAGATGGGGTGGGCGTCGGAATGTCAGGAAGATGCGCTCCAGCGGCATCCGGACCATGTTGTCGAGCGCCCCGGTGAACAGGATCACCAGCGCCTGAATGACGACGATCAGTTCGCGCGGGATGTTGGACCACAGGCTCAACTCGGCACCGCCCTGATAGAGGAACCCGAACAGCAGCGCCGCCAGCAGCACGCCCAGCGGATGCGACCGGCCCATCAGCGCCACTGCGATGCCGATGAAACCCGCGCCCTCGACCGAGTTCAGTACCAGCCGCTCGGCCTCGCCCATCACGTTGTTGACCGCCATCATGCCGGCCAGCGCGCCGGAGATCAGCATTGAGATCATGATGATACGCGTCGGCGAGATGCCGGAATAAAGCGCCGCGGGCTCGCTTTGACCATAGGCGCGGATCTCGTAGCCAAGGCGCGTCCGCCAGATCAGCAGCCAGACCAGATA
>JBBKWG010000024.1:0-4795 GCA_037968835.1 Paracoccaceae bacterium | reverse complement strand
GTCAGGAAATCTATGTCGGCGGCGCGCATATCGTCCATGACCTGCAACACCGATTGGCGGTCCTCGCCCAGACCGACCATGATCCCGGATTTGGTGAACATCGACGGATCAAGCTCTTTCACCCGCTGCAACAGTCTCAGCGAATGGAAATACCGCGCGCCGGGGCGCACTTCGGGATAGAGACCCGGCACCGTTTCCAGATTGTGGTTGAACACGTCGGGCCTGGCCTCGACGACAACCCGCAACACTGCGGGATCGCAGCGGATGAAATCAGGCGTCAGGATCTCGATGGTGGTGCCCGGCGACTGCCGCCGGATCGCCCGAATCGTCTGGGCGAAATGCTCGGCCCCGCCGTCTTCAACGTCGTCGCGGTCGACCGAGGTCACGACCACATGGTTCAGGCCCAGCTTCTTCACCGCGTCGGCCACACGCCCCGGCTCGAACACGTCGAGGTCATTGGGCGGTTTGCCGGTGGCGATGTTGCAGAAGGTGCAGGCCCGTGTGCAGACCTCGCCCATGATCATCATGGTGGCGTGGCCCTGGCTCCAGCACTCGCCGACGTTCGGACAGCCGGCCTCCTCGCAGACAGTCACCAGCTTGTGCTCGCGCATGATGTCGCGGGTCGCCTTGTAGCCATCGCTGACCGGCGCTTTCACGCGAATCCACGCCGGTTTCTTCGGCTGCGCATTATCCGGACGATGCGCCTTTTCGGGGTGACGCTGGCCGGGGATCTTAAGTTCTCGCGGGCTCATCGGGGCTCCATTCCTCTTGCAAGGCATTTAACCCGGTCAACAGCGAAAGTCCAACGTGCTGAGGCGCCGACATAGCCGCCATGCAACGAGGCGAAACCGGCACTTGAGCGCCGGAATCGCCATCTTCACTTGGGGGACAGTCTGACAGGGGATCAGGTGCCCATCTTGTCCTTGTTCAAAGGCTCTTCGTTAGTCACTTCGATCTTCACCTTGGCAACCATAGCCGCCAACGCACCGATCACCGCCAGAACCGGCGCGGCAATAACCAGCGCGCCGCCCGCAATCGCGCCGTATGTCAGAGGGATCTCCAGCGCGATGTCGCCGTCGGGTTCGGTCACGCGGATGCGCTTGACCTTGCTATCGGCGGCCAGTTTCTTGACACGCCCGACAAGGTCCTCGCCGGCAACTTCGATCTCTTCTTTCCACGTCCGCGTGGCTTCCTTGCCTTCGGCCGGTTTCATCTTGATGTCGTCGTCATTCATGTCTCTATCCGATTTTTTGTGAATGCCCTTGTTTAACAGAAATCACGTAGACAGCATTTGACGCCGATCAAGATCCGCCGGGTGCGATCGGCCAAAATCGCCCGTCCCTAACCGATAAGTGGGGACCAGCTTCCGTTGACATCGTCGTAGTGCTTCTTGAGGCGGTTGAGGGCGATGCGCAGCACGATCTTGCCTGACCGCGCCGACCATCCCATGCGGCGTTCGGCGGCCTCCATCCCTTCCAGAAAACAACAGCAGCGAAGCACGACGTCGCCGAGACCTGGTCCGAGATCCGCCAGCGCCTCGGTCACGCGATTGCGTGCGGCCGCCGACCCGCCACCCTCGCCCGACGGGAAATCGCCACATGCACCACCGGAGAGAAACCTGTCCCAGTTCTGTGTCACGCGCGGCCCCATCTGGGCCAACTCGAAATCCTCGCGCAAACGCTCTCCGGCAGCAACCAGATCGGGACCGAGGAACGGCTTGCCATCGCGGTCGCGCCGACGAGACAGTGACAAAAGCGGACTTTCGGCGGTGTTGTAGCGGACCTGCCGCCGCTTCCCGCTGCCCTCGCCGACGTTACGGGTATCGAAGTCGCGGTGCTGGTCGCCAAAAGCATTGTGTTCGCCGGTCGCACCAGCGCGTGTGCTTTCCGCTTCGGCCAGGAACCGCTTCAGCGCCAGCCGCCCCGAGGCGGTGATGCGATACCGCACGATGCGGCCTTCGCTGGCAACGGCGATCCAGTCCTGAAGCGCCAGAGCTTCGGCCAGCGAGCGCTCCAGCACAGCCGTGCGCAACGTCCGCCCGTCGCCCACCTCGCGCACGACAACCGCCTTGTCCATGTCGGCCGCGATGGCAAGGCAGGCACCGGTTTCGTTCAGCCGACGCAGGATGCGGGGCGCTTCGATCTTCAGCGTGGCGTCATTGAGGACGGACGCGGCGGCGGCTGGTTTGGCAAGTGTCGTCGTGGTCATGGGTGTCTCCTGGAACTGGGTTACCGTGGGTCCCGACGCGTCGAGCGCGCCAATTCGTCTCAAGGCATGATCCACAAGCATGTCGTCGCGCCGCGACTCGTAGCGACGCACCTGGCGCAGAACGGTCGAGGCATGACACCCCGCCTCGCGCGCCAGTGACCGGATAGACCGACCGGTTTCTGTATGCGCGAGGTAGCGTCGCGCATCCTCGGGCACCCATTCGGGAATGGTATTGCGGCGTGTCTGCGATATCTGCGTCTGCATTCCGACCCTCCTCACCGGGTGCCTGAAGGCCAGCCCATCTCGGACCGGTCAGGCCAGTTTACAACTTTCGGTTGTGTCTATTACCAGAACGTTAACCATGTGGCTCGATTTGAGAATTACGCCCAAACGTAAACATCTGAAAACACGTACGTTCGCAAATTCATTCCAAACCGCAACACCCGCATAGGTTGCGTTACGGTTGATGAAATTTTCAGGGAGATACGAATGTCAGACCCAATTGCAGCGCTCAAGAAACTCCGCCGGCCGCGCATATTGATGAGCGCCGCGCGCTGCGGTCTGGTCGATTACAATCGCGACCGGTGCCTGCGCCGTCTGATCAAATCGGATGTAACGCCAAGCCCGGTGCGGGCATTGGACGAACTGGTGCGGCAGGAAGCACACGTCGACCAGACGCGCCGCGACGGTGACGCGAGTTATTCCATCGCGCGCCACGTCGAACTGCTGATCGCGGTGCTTGGTGAAGCCCGCCTAGCGGCCCGTGTCGCCCCCTGAACGCGCCTGGGATCAGGCGAAGGCGTCGGGCGCAGCGGCCTTTTTCTTGGCCACGTATTCGTCCAGCGCCTGCCTGATGCCCGGATCAAGCGCCGGCGCCTCGTATTCGCCCAGCATCCGGGCGACCTTGGCGCTGGCCAGTTGCACCGTGTCACGCTCGCCCTCGTCGGACCACGTTTCGTACGGTTTGTAATCCAGCAGATTGGTGCGCCAGAACGCCTCTTTGAAATTCGCTTGGGTATGGGCGCATCCCAGATAGTGACCGCCCGGCCCGACTTCGCGGATCGCGTCCATCGCCTGAGCGTTCTCGGACATGTCGACGCCGCGTGACAGATGATGCAGCACGCCAAGCTGATCGGCGTCCATCACGAATTTCTCGAAACTCGCAACCAGACCGCCTTCCAGCCAGCCCGCGGCGTGGAGCATGAAGTTCACCCCGCTCAAAAGGCCGGTGTTCAGGCTGTTGGCGGTCTCGTAAGCGGCCTGCGCATCCGGCAGTTTCGAGCCGCAGAACGACCCCGCGCTGCGATAGGGCAGACCAAGGCGACGGGCCAGTTGCCCCATGCCATAAGTGATCTGCGCCGCCTCCGGCGTGCCAAAGGTCGGAGCCCCCGAGTTCATGTCGATCGAGGTCACGAACGCCCCGGCAATCACCGGCGATCCGGCGCGCACAAGCTGCGAATAAGCGACCCCGGCCAGCACTTCCGCCATCACCTGTGTCAGTGTCCCCGCGACGCTGACCGGTGCCATCGCCCCACCGACGATGAACGGCGAGATGATCGACGCCTGATTCGCGCGCGCATAGACTTCGAGCGACCCCATCATCGTGGAATCGAAGGTTAGCGGCGAGTTGATGTTGACGAGCGAGGTCATCACCGTGTTTTCCGCCACGAATTCCTTGCCGAACAGGATCTCGCTCATCTCGACGGAATCCGAAGCCCGGACCGGTTCGGTCACCGATCCCATGAACGGCTTGTCGCTCAGCGTCATGTGGGCGTGCAGCATGTCGAGGTGCCGCTTGTTCACGGCGACATCAGTCGGCTCGCAGACGGTGCCACCGGAATGGTGCAGCCACTTCGACATATAGGTCAGCTTCACGAAGTTGCGGAAATCCGCGATCGTCGCATAGCGCCGGCCACCGGCGGCATCGCGCACGAACGGCGGTCCGTAAACCGGTGCCAGCACCAGATTGCGGCCGCCGATCTCTACGTTGCGCTCGGGGTTGCGGGCGTGCTGGATATAGCTTGAAGGCGCGGTCTCGCACAGCTTGCGGGCCAGACCTTTCGGCATATGAACGCGCTCGCCAACGACATCGGCCCCGGCATTGCGCCACAACTCAAGCGCGGCAGGATTGTCGACGAAGTTGACGCCGATTTCTTCCAGCACGATCTCGGCGTTGGCCTCGATGATCGACAGCGCCTCTTCGTTCAGAATTTCCAGATTGGGGATATTCCGCTCGATAAAGCGCGCCGCCTCGATGCGAACCGCAGTCCGCTCGGCGCGGCGTGCAGCCCCGCCGCCACCGCGCGCCCGTCGCTGTGATGCCACATCCGTCATGATTTTCTAGCTCCGCCAAGGCA
The DNA here is from genome assembly GCA_037968835.1 of Paracoccaceae bacterium. GTDB lineage: Bacteria > Pseudomonadota > Alphaproteobacteria > Rhodobacterales > Rhodobacteraceae > JBBKWG01. Next base: position 230 of record JBBKWG010000024.1, on the reverse strand, counting down.
GTACATTTCGCTCAGCTTTACACCACGTCTTTCGTAAGCCCGGGCGAATTGCGGCCATTGCCGTGAAAAAACGACATGCGCCTCCATCGACCCTCAAATATTCCGGGGGTGTGGGGGCCGCGCCCCCATCCTGACTTGCACCGACCCGCGACGCCGCCTAATCAGCGTCCATGGACAGCGCCTCACACGACCGCCTTCTCATCATCGACTTCGGCAGCCAGGTCACGCAA
>JBBKWG010000023.1:0-7682 GCA_037968835.1 Paracoccaceae bacterium | reverse complement strand
GCACCGTCGATCGTCGTGTTCATCCCCGCCCAGGTCCGTATCACCCGCACCCGCGCAAGCGTCGGAACCAGCCGCGCCGCAAGGGCCACGTTCCCCAGCATCGAATCCGCGATCACCGCCGGAACCGTATAGCGCCCGCGGTCACGTGCCGCCCAACCGCCCCCGATGACAATCTGCCCCGTGGCGAACTGCTTCAATGTGATCGAGCGTTCGGCGTGCTGGATCAGGTGGGAAATCTGATAATCGCAGGCTTCGGTGATGTTCATGTGCAGCGGTTCGGCCCGTAATGGTATGTCAACGCCGAGATTTCTGGTCAGCGCAGCCGCTCCCCACGCGGCGGCGACCACGACCCGATCCGCAGTATATCGACCATGCTCCCCGATCGCCTCGATCCCGTCGGGGCGGACGTCCAGATCACGAACGAGATCGGTGCGCAGTCCAACGCCCAGGCCGTTGGCCACCGCCTTCAGTCGCGCGTTCGCCGTCAGCGGGTTCAGCTTGCCTTCGTCGTGGCAGAGTTCGGCTCCGACGATCTGGGGGCCAAGCCAGGGCGCGATCCTTTCCAGCGCGGCGCGATCCAGCATCTCGGCAGACACGCCCTGACGCAACTCGCGCGCCATCTTCTGTTCCAGAAAGCGCATCTGGGTGGCGTCCTCGGCCAGCATCAGCCCGCCCTTGCGCACAAGCTCAAACGGGCCATGTCGCTGATCCAGCCGCACCCATTCCAGCGCCGCCGCGACGTAGAACGGCAAGGACGCCTCGACGTTCGGGACCTGACTTGGATAAAGCCGCATGAAACGGCTCTGCATCTGGACGTGCAGGCTGCCGGCGTTCGCGGTCGAACCGGCGTTCTGGCCGGCGTCGACTATGCTCACCCGCGCGCCTGCCTGCGCCAGTTCAATGGCCGCGACCTGACCCACGATGCCGCCGCCGATGACTAGGACGTCAGTTGTCGCCATCAAGCGCCTCTTGCGCCGCCAGGATGGACGCGATGCTGATCGGTTTGATCGGCACGCGCGGGGCAAAGTGGCTCTTGTCGTCCAGCGGTCGTCCGGTCGCCGCCGACACCAGTTGGGCCGCCACCGGACCACAATATCGCCCCTGGCAACGTCCCATGCCGACGCGCGTTGCACGTTTCAGCGTGCCGACATGGCCGGGGGCGGCGCTCAGTCCGTCGGTGATTTCGCCCAGCGTAATCTCTTCGCAGCGGCAGATTATTGTCTCGGGAGGAAGGTCGGCCAGCGAGCGCGGTCCGACATCGTGCAATTGCCAGAGGGCGCGCTGGAAACGCCGCTGACGCACAAGTGCGCGCCGGGTTGCGAAAAGGTCGTGGGTATCACCGAAACCAAGCCGCGCCGCCGCCGTCCTCCCGGCAATTTCGCCTTCGAGCCGCGCAGCGGGCGCGCCACCAAGGCCGGTGCAATCGCCGACAGCATAAAGACCCGGAATGCTGGTTTGCATTCCGTCATCACGGTCACAGCGCAGATGGCCGAAAGTCGCGTCATAGGTCATGTTCGCGCCAAGCAGACGCAGGATCTCGTTTTGCGGCTGGAAACCGTCATTCATGCAGACCGCATCGACGATGTGCGACGACTCCCGGCCACTCGCATCCCTGAAAACGACCCGAAGCGCCTCGCCGCTCTTTTCGATGCGGTGCAGGCGGGTTCGAAAGGCAAGCGGAATGCGGCGCTTGCGTAAAACTTTCAGCATTCCCAGACCCTTGCGGACCAGAACCGGATCCAGCAACGCCGCCTTGATCGCCGCCCAGGGATGCCGCCAGGGTTCCGGCCCGGCTTCCGCCACCAAAGCGACCGACGCGCCGCCGTTGGCCAGTTCCAGCGCGACCTGAGCGTTCAGCGGGCCAGAGCCGCAAACGACGACCCGTTTGCCCGGAAGCGTGCGATAGCTGCGCCAAAGCGTCTGCGCGGCGCCAGTGGTCATGACGCCCGGCAGCGTCCAGCCGGGCACCATCGTCGGTCGCTCATAAGCCCCGGTCGCGACGATGGCAGCGCGGGGTCGCACGATCAGCGCGCGGCCCCCGACATCGGCCAGAAAGAGCGGCCCGTCGAACGCCCCCCATACCTCCGCCGATCCGATGATTTCGGCACCGCTGTCTTGCGTTTCGCCAAGCAATTCAAGCCCTTCGGCCTGCTGGGCATCCAGCGGTGGCAAGTTCGCTGATTGCTTGTAATACTGGCCGCCGGGCACCTTGCGCTCGTCCAGAACCACGACCGACGCGCCGCTTCGGGCGACAGCGATGGCAGCGGCCAGCCCGCCCGCACCGCCGCCAATAATTGCGATGTCCGGCTCGATGATGCGCGCGGGCTCGGGCGGGGGGATTGCGGCGGCATCGCTCAGCGACGGAAACGCTACCTGGGTCTCGATTCGCGCGCCGTTTCGGGCGCGTGTCATGCAGGCCCGCTGGTTCGGCACGCCGTCAATCGTGACGAGGCAATCCTGACAGACACCCATGCCACAAAAGATCCCGCGCGCCTCACCCTTGGCGGATTCGCGAAAGGACCGGATGCCAGCGTCGATCAGGGCCGCCGCCACGGACGCGCCCGGCGCGATGGCAACAGGGGTGCCGTCAAAGGTCAGCGAAGCCTCACTCATCCGCGTCGTCCATCAGTTCATCGCGAAACGCCACCAGCCGCGCCACGGCTTGGGCCCGCCACCGGACGCGATCCTCGATACTTTCCCCGCCGCGTGCCGCCTCGCGCGACGCCGCAACCCGGTCGATCAGGGCATCGGACCATTCGACCGTCTCCCCGCGTTCCTCGCCCATGCGCTTATAGGCCGGGCCCATCCGGGCGGCATGACCCTTGATACCGCCGGGCGTATTCAGTTCCGCCGTCTCGAACGGACCCGACAAGGCCCACCTCGGGCCAAGGCCAAGCCGCATGACCGCGTCGATGTCCTCTGGCGCCGCAACCCCGTCGGACACCAGACGATAAGCCTCGCGCAGGACTGCGCCCTGAAGACGGTTGAGGATGAACCCTTCGACCTCGCGGCCAAGCGTGGCGGTTCGGAACCCCACCGCGTCAAAAAGATTGCCCGCGCGTTTCATGGTTCCTGCATCGGTTCCGGGCGCGGGGCACAGCTCGATTATGCGCAACACGGCGGGAGGGTTCACCGGATGGGCGACCAGACACCGCGCCTGTTCATGCGCACCGGTCACGATCCGCGACATTGGAATTGCAGAGGAAGCCGTCACCAGAAGTGTATCAGCCCCGGTCCGGCTCAATAGATCGGCGAAAATGGCGCGCTTGACCTCCAGATCTTCCGGCCCGCACTCGATCACCATTCCCGCCGTGGCCAAAGCTGCACCCGGCGTCTCGACGATGGCGACATTGCCGCCTTTGCGCCGCGCCAGTCCGGCCTGTTCGCTCGCCTCGGTCTGCACCCGGATACCGTCCCTTGCGGCTTCGCGCCGCGTTCGGTCGGGATCGCTCAGCGTGACCGGCCAGCCGGCGTCCGCGAAAACCGCAGCGAAGGACAGGCCGATGAACCCGGCGCCAAGGATGACGATTTCGCTCTGCATTGCACTGGACAGTTGGGGAACCTTTCACTTGATTTAGTTCGCAGGGCGAACAAAAGTGCGGATACTTTCACAATCATTAGCCACGCGGAAAGGATCACGCAACATGGCTGTTTCGCAAGACCTCGTTGGACGCACAGCCGTGGTGACGGGCGGCGCATCCGGACTTGGCCGCGCCATAGCCGCGCGTTTGTCGGCATCGGGCGCTGCGGTGATGATCGTCGATCTGGACTCGGCAATGTCCCAGGTTCCCGACGGGCAGGGCAGGTTCTCGTGCGATCTTGGGGCGCTCGATGCCAAAGACCGGCTGGCGGCCCTGGCTGGCGATTTGGGCAAAGTCGACATCGTGGTTGCGAACGCGGGCGTTGTCCCGCCCTGGCGTCGGATGCGCGATCTCGACGCCCAGGAATGGAGCCGCGTCATGGCCGTGAACGTCTGGGGGGTCGCCGCGACCATCGGCGCCTTTGCCCAAGCACTGGCGAACTCGGATCACGCTTCGGTCGTAGTGATGGCGTCAATCAACGGATTTCGCGCCCATCCCAGCCAACCGCTCTACACCGCCTCGAAACATGCGCTCATCGGGGTAATGCGCGCGGCGGCGCTGGATCTGGGACGTGACGGCACGCGGGTGAACGCGCTCGCCCCCGGCGCCATCGCGACCGAGGCGCTTCTGTCCCGGATCGCCGCGCCTCACGCGACAGGTGGCCCAAGCCCCGAGCTAGCGTTGGCCGCCCTTGCGCAAGAGACCGCCCTTGGCCGCATGGCAACCGTGGACGACGTCGCCGAAGTCGCGCATTTTCTGGCGTCGAATGCCTCGGCAGGCATGACGGGATCGGTGTTTCCGATCGAAGCCGGGCTCAGCTAGGCCGCGCCGCCCATCCCGCCTCGGCCAGAATATCATGGCTGGCCCTGATGTCGCCGTCGGGGTCAGAGTCCGGCTGCAAGGCGTCGGTGATGATCTCAAGCACCGTCACGCCGGTATAGCCGATGTCCTGAAGTGCCCGGGCCACCGGCGCAGGCTCGACGATGCCGGTGCCAAGGCGTTCGTGCTTGAACTCGTCCAGCCCGGAATCCGAAATATGCACGTTTTTCACCAGATCGCCCAACATGCGGATCGCGTCGGCGGGATCTTCCTTGATGAAGGCGCTGTTGCAGATGTCGAAGTTGATGCCCACCTCCGGACCGATCAGCGCAGCGGTCTCGCGCATGTCCTTGGCGGTCGGCAGATACGTGAACGGCACATTTTCAAGCAGGATCTCGACGCCGGTCCCCTTGGCATGCGCGACCAGCTTCTGCACGCCCTCGACGAACCAGTTCAGCATCCATTCATGCGGCGGGTTGATCAGACTGTTGACCGGACCGGGAATGGCCACGACGTAGGGGCACGATACCTCGGCCGCAAAGTCGATCGCCTCGCGGTAACGATCCAGCGTATATTCACGCATCAGGACATCGACGCCGTTGGGATTGTTGTCCAGAAGCGGGTAACACAACGACGAGATTTTCAAGCCCTCGCCGCGCAGCCAGTCCTTGTAGTCCCTGACCTGCTCGGCGCTGAGTTCGCGGGGCCAGCAATGCGGCGGGAAGATCATCAACTCGAAGATATCGAAGCCAAGCGTGCGAAGATGCTTCATCGCGCCGAGACCGTCGTGCGAATAGAGGAACGGGAATGTGCTTGCCGCAACGTCGAGTTTTGTCATTTCGGGGAAAATCCTTTCCGCTTGTCAGCCCGCAGCCGACATGTTCAATCTACGCACAAAAGTTAGTATATCGCACAGAAGGTGCGGTTCAATTGAAAACGAAGGGGCTTTAATGCCGAGCACGCTTTTTTCGCCAATCGCGATGAGAGGGGTCACGGCGTCCAACCGGATCACGGTGTCGCCGATGTGCCAGTATTCCGCGACGGACGGCGTGCCACAGGATTGGCACCTGGTTCACCTGGGCCAATTCGCCCTGTCGGGTCCGGGCGTGATCTTCACCGAGGCGACGGGGATCGAACCCGACGGGCGCATCACGCTTGGCTGCACCGGACTTTACGACGACGCGACCGAGGCCGCCTTTGCCCGCATCGTGGCGTTCATCAAATCGGTGAGCGGCTCGGTCGTCGGCATCCAGCTCAGCCATGCCGGCCGCAAGGGGAACACGGTTCCACCCTGGGAAGGCGGCGGAATGATCGAGGGTGCGGGCGGATGGCAGCCACAGGCGCCTTCGGCGGTGCCGTATCTGCCGGGCTGGCCCGCACCCGACCCGATGACGGGAAGCGATCTCGACCGGGTGAAAAACGCGTTCGTCGAATCTGCCCTGCGCGCTGACCGGGCGGGCTTCGATGTGGTGCAATTGCACGCCGCGCACGGCTATCTCCTGCACCAATTCCTGTCTCCTATCACCAATCTTCGCACCGATGCCTATGGCGGCGCTCTGGAAAACCGGATGCGGTATCCGCTTGAGGTTTTCGAGGCGGTCCGGGCAGCTTTCCCTGCCGACAAACCGATCCAGGTGCGGCTGTCGGCCACCGACTGGATCGACGGCGGATGGGATCTCGACCAGTCGGTCGAATTCTGCCGTGCGCTGAAGGATCTCGGCTGCGATATGATCGACGTATCCAGCGGCGGGCTGGATCAAAGGCAGAAGATCACTACGGGTCCGGGGTATCAGGTCGGAATGTCGGAAAGAATCCGGCGCGATGCGGGCATTGCGACCTCGGCGGTTGGACAGATCACCGACCCGATCCAGGCCGAGACGATCCTCGCGACCGGTCAGGCGGACATGGTCGTGCTGGCCCGTCGGATGTTGTGGGATCCGCGCTGGACATGGCGGGCGGCGGTCGCGCTCAACGAGGAAGTCCGCCTTCCCGCACAATATGCCCGCTGCAATCCCGATCTGAGCGCGGTACCCTTCGTCACCAGAAAGTAGGACACGAAATGGCGGATCTCAGCGGCAAGACAGTGGTCATCACCGGCGCGTCCAAGGGCATCGGCGCGGCCATCGCGGAAATCATGATCGACGCCGGCGCAAAGGTGATTGCCCATTATGGCGGTGACCGCGCCGGGGCCGAACTCGCGACCTCACGCGCTAAATCCGGTCAGGCGGTGCTGATCCAGGCCGATTTTTCCGACATCCACGCGGTGGACGATTTCTGGAGCCAGGCAAGCGACGCCGCGGGCGGTCGCATCGACGTGCTGGTCAACAACGCAGGCATCATGCGCCAGAAGGGTGGCATCCTCGATCCGATCGAGGATTGGGATGCGGTCTGGGCCGAGGCGATGGCGGTCAACGTATTCGCCCCGGCGCGCCTGATGCGGCATGCAGTTGCGGCATGGCTGGGAGCGGGCGAACCCGGCGCGATCATCGGCATCGGAAGCTGGGTCACCACGCGCGGAACGTCGAACCCCGGCGCCATCGCCTACGCCGCCTCGAAAGCCGCCATCGCTGCGGCCACAAAGACCGTCGCACGAAACTATGCCGACCGGGGCATTCTGGCCTATGTCATCGCGCCCGGCGTCGTCCGCACGCAAATGTCGCTCGACAGCGCCGCCTTGACCGGGGGTGAAGCGGCGGTGACCGCGACGCTGCCGATGGGCGAATGGGTTCCGCCGTCGGACATCGCCGAGCTTGCGGCGTTTCTGGCCGAGGGCCGCGCCCGTCACCTGACGGGAGCGACAATCGACCTCAACGGCGCGGCCTATATCAGATGAGCCTATTCGGCGGCGGCGGCGGGTCGCGCTTCGACCGAGTCGACGATCCGGTCGAGTTCGTGCATCAGCGGAACCATCTTCGCCACCCGCTCGCGCCCTTCCGCGCCAAGGCTCTCGAACGTCGTGATCGGCGCGCGCACATCCCCCACCGGATAGCCCGCTGCTGCCGCCAGCGCCTTGGAATAGCACTGGTGCCCGTAAAGCGGATGCCCGGCCGTGATGATCGCGTCGAATTGCGAAATCACGCTCTGCACCGCCTGCACATCGTCCCAGCGGCCCTGTTCTGCCCATTCGACAAACTTGACCGTGGCGCGCGGGACGTAGTTTCCGTAGGGGTTCACATAGCCGCGCGCACCCATCTTGAAACTTTCCAGCACCCGCTGACCGGCCCACGGGATCATCTTGCCATCGCTCGCAACGATAATATCGTGTATCCGTTCAATACGTTG
>JBBKWG010000022.1:0-5469 GCA_037968835.1 Paracoccaceae bacterium | reverse complement strand
TCGATGGGCGGCAACGCCGGCACCCAGTCGATGACCGTCGCCGTCCGCGCATTGGCCACTCGCGACCTTACCGGATCGAACGCCCTGCGCGTCATTCGCCGCGAAAGTATGGCCGGATTGCTGAACGGCGTGCTGTTCGCGGTGGTCATGGGCGTCGTCGGCGTTGTCTGGTTCGGCTCGCCGCTGATCGGCGTAGTCATTGCTGTCGCGATGGTGGTGAACCTGCTTGTCGCCGGTCTGTCGGGCGTGCTGGTGCCGCTCACGCTCGATCGCTTCGGCATCGACCCGGCTCTGGCGTCGGGCACGTTCGTCACCACCGTCACCGATGTCGTCGGCTTCTTTGCTTTCCTCGGGCTCGCCTCGCTGGTGCTGGTATGACCATGACCGAGCGCAAGGCCGAAGCGCGCAAGGCTGCCTTCGCGCGCCGTGCCAAAGCCGACCCCGCAAGCGCCGACGCCGCCAACCGTTTTCTGCTGCAAGCCGTGCGCGGCACTGCGGGCCGCAACGTGTCCGCATACTGGCCGATGCGCACCGAAATCGACCCCCGCCCGACGATGATGGCGCTTGCCGAAACTCATCGGCTTTGCCTGCCGGTGGTGAGCGGGCAGGCGACCCCGCTGACCTTTCGACGCTGGACCCCGGGCGACGCGCTTGAAGACGGCGGATTCGGGACCGGGATACCTAGCGACCTTGTCGAGATCGTGCCGGATATCCTGATTGTCCCACTCGCCGCATTCAACGACGCCGGTTACCGGCTTGGATATGGCGGCGGATTCTACGACCGCACGCTGGAAGGTCTACGCGCCCTCGCGCCCGTCACAGCCATCGGATTCGCCTACGACATCCAGCGCACCGAGGATTTGCCGCACGAGGCGACCGACCAGCCGCTGGACATGATCGCGACCGAAAGCGGGATTACGCGTTTCGCGCCCTGACCCCGGCGCACAGCTCCTCACAATTTTTTTTGGTGCAAGCCATTGAACCAATTCCCCGATTGCGGAGTTTAACCTTTGTTGCACATTTCCTGCCGCACGGGGCGCAGGCACAAATGGTGCATATCAAGGTGGGATACTTTACATGGATAATCTTCAAAGCGGCTTTCTGGCAGGCTTTATAGCGACCGTCGCGTTGTCGGTTCTAATGATACTGAAATCACTCATGGGACTGATGCCTGAACTCGACGTCATCGCCATGCTGGCCGGAATGCTCGGCGGTTCGGTCGTTATCGCGTGGATCGCGCATTTCGTGATCGGCACGGTGGTATGGGGCGGTCTGTTTGCCGCAACCTATGCGAACATTCCGGGCGACAGCGCCGTTTCCAAAGGCATCGTGTTCGGCGTTGCGGCGTGGCTGTTGATGATGATCCTGGTTATGCCGATGGCGGGTGCCGGTTTCTTCGGTCTGTCGCTAGGCATCATGGCGCCGATCTTGACACTGGTGCTCCACATAATATTCGGTCTGGTTCTGGGAATGGCTTACAAGCCACGGCCCGTCGTCGTCTGAGGGATATGGCGCGGTCGCAGTTGTGACCGCGCCAGTCGCCTCGACAATGTGTAAGGTTATCAGTCCTATGGCTGCAATTCCAGATGCAGGCAATACAGTCCGGCGGCATTCAGCCCCTTGCCCCCGCCGCGCCGTGGCTCTAACGCTCTCAGCATGAAACTGCTCTATCTTGGCGATGTCATGGGCCGCGCCGGCCGATCAGCGATCCGCGACCGCCTGCCCGCCCTCCGAGAGCGGCTGAAGCTCGATTTCGTCGTCGTGAACGGCGAAAACGCAACCTCCGGCGCGGGTCTGTCGCCCGACCACGCCAAGGCAATTCTCGACGCGGGCGCGGACGTCGTGACGCTCGGCGATCATGCCTTCGATCAAAAGGACATGCTCACCCATATCGAGCGCGAACCCCGCATCATCCGCCCCCTCAACTACTCGAAAGCCGCTCCCGGCAAGGGCGCCCGCGTTTTCGAGGCGACGAACGGGCGCAAGGTGCTGGTCGCGCAGGTCTTGGGGCAGGTCTTCATGAAGCGCCCATTCGATGATCCGTTTTCGGCTGTCGACGCCGTCCTGCGCGCCCATCCCCTCGGCGGCATGGTTCAGGCCAGCATCCTCGACATGCATTGCGAGGCGACCAGCGAAAAGATGGGCATGGGTCACTTCTGCGATGGCCGCGTCAGCGTCGTCGTCGGCAGCCACACCCATGTTCCGACCGCCGACGCGATGATCCTGCCCGCCGGGACCGCCTATCAGACCGACGCCGGCATGTGCGGCGATTACAACTCGGTGATCGGTATGGAAAAGGACGAACCGATGCGCCGCTTCGTTACCGGCATGGGCAAGGGCAGGTTCCAGCCCGCGATGGGCGAGGCGACGCTGTCGGGGCTCTACGTCGAAACCGATGATCGCACCGGCAAGGCCACCCGCGTCGAAATGCTGCGCGAGGGCGGTCGTCTGACCCCCACCGGACCGATCTGAGCCCGAAGATGCGCGAGCGCCTGTTTCTGCTTGGCTGTCTAGTGCTGATGGGGGCCGGGTGGGGCATGACGCAACCCCTGGCCAAGATCGCCGTCAGCGGCAGCTACCGGCAGTTCGGGCTGGTGTTCTGGCAACTCGCAATCGGCGCGGTAGTTCTGAGCCTCGTGCAGATCGTCCGTCGCCGCCGGCTCCGCTGGGATCGCCCCGCTGTCACCGTCTATCTGGTCATTGCCCTAATCGGCACCGTTCTGCCGAACTCCGCATCCTACGAGGCCGCGCGCCATGTTCCCTCGGGTCTGATCTCGATTCTTCTGTCCTTGGTGCCGATGTTCGCCTTCCCGATTGCGCTGGCGCTTGGCAACGAACGCTTCGCGCTGAAGCGTATCGCCGGACTCGGGCTTGGTCTGTTCGGAGTCCTTTTGATCGTCGCCCCCGAAACAAGCTTGCCCGACCGAGCCATGATCGCTTTCGTGCCGCTCGCGCTGGTCGCGCCGCTGTTCTACGCGCTTGAAGGCAACGTCGTTGCCCGCTGGGGAACCGCCGGGCTGGGCGCGATCGAGGTGCTGCACGGCGCTTCGCTGATCGGCGCTGTGATCGCGCTGCCGCTGGCGCTCATGTCGGGCCAGTTCATCGACCCGCGCCCACCCTGGAGCGTGCACGACCTGGCGCTTTTCGCCTCGTCGATCATCCATGTGGCGGTCTATGCCACCTATGTCTGGATGGTCGGCCGCGCCGGCGCTGTCTTTGCCGTTCAAGTCAGCTATCTGGTCACAGGCTTTGGTGTGATGTGGGCTATGTTGATTCTGAACGAAAGCTATTCCGGATGGATCTGGGCGGCGATGCTGCTGATTTTGGCTGGCGTCTTTCTGGTCCAGCCACGCCCGCGCGATCCGCTTGCTGCCACCCTTCAAACAGGCGAGACTTGAGTGACATGACCGGATTATTCACCTTCGCCCCTGTGACCGAGGCGCTTTTGTCGCTGGCCGTGGTTGCCGGCATGTTCGTCATGTTCCTGTGGGAGAAATGGCCGACCGAAGTCGTCGCGATCGGCGGCGTGGCCGTGCTTCTGGCGCTGGGCCTCTTGCCTTACGACGCGGGCCTTGAGGTCCTGTCGAACCCCGCACCCTGGACCATCGCGGCTATGTTCATCGTCATGGGCGCACTGGTGCGCACTGGCGCGCTGACGTGGTTCACGACGCGGGTCGAAGGTCACGCGGCCCTGCGCCCGAAAGCGGCGCTGGCGGCGATGATGGTGTTCGTCGTCCTGTCGTCGGCAGTGGTGTCGAACACACCGGTCGTCGTCGTCATGATCCCGGTTTTCGTGCAACTGGCCGCCAAGTTGAAACTCGCGCCCTCAAAACTGCTGATCCCGCTCAGCTACGGCGCAATCCTCGGCGGCACGCTGACGCTTCTGGGAACCTCGACCAACCTTCTCGTCGATGGCGTCGCGCGCGCCCAGGGCTTGCCGCCGTTCACCATTTTCGAGGTCACGCCGCTTGCGGTGATCCTTGTCGCCTGGGGAATGCTCTATTTGCGCGTGTTCGGTCCGAAACTGCTGCCCGAACGCGACAGCATGGCCAACCTGCTGTCAGACCGCTCGAAGATGAAGTTCTTCACCGAAGTCGCGGTGCCCGAGGACAGCGAGCTGATCGGCCAGAACGTCCGCGATGTCGATCTGTTCAAGCGCGACGGCGTGCGCCTGATCGACGTGCTGCGCGGCGACGCCTCGCTCAGACGCGCCATTGATGCGGTGACGCTTCAGGCCGGTGACCGCGTGGTTCTGCGCACGCAGATGACCGAACTGCTTGGGATTCAGGAATCAAAGGCGCTGACAAGCGTCGACAAGCTGAGTTCCGTCGAAACCACGACCGTCGAGGCGCTCATCACCCCGGGATGCCGCATGATCGGACGCTCCCTCGGCTCGTTGCGATTGCGCCGCCGCTATGGCGTCTATCCCCTGGCGGTGCATCGGCGCGCGCAGAATATCGGCCGGCAGCTTGACGATCTTGTGGTGCGCGTGGGCGATACGTTGCTGCTCGAAGGCTCCGGCGCCGACATTCAGCGTCTTGCCGCAGACATGGAGCTTGTCGATGTCAGCCAGCCGTCCGAGCGCGCCTATCGACGCGGACGCGCCCCCATCGCCATCGCCGCCCTTCTGGGGATCGTGGTTCTGGCCGCGTTCGGGGTCGCACCCATTTTCCTGTTGTCGGTGCTGGCCATCGCCGTCGTCCTTCTGACCGGCTGCATCGACGCCGACGAGGCGTTCGCCATGATCGAAGGCCGGCTTCTGGCGCTGATCTTTGCCATGCTGGCGGTCGGTGCCGCGCTGGAATCGACCGGCGCCGTGCGCATGATCGTCGAAACCGCCTCGCCCTATCTGGTGGGCCTGCCGCCCTGGGCGATCATCTGGTCGATCTACCTTCTGACCTCGATTCTGACCGAGCTTGTGACCAACAACGCCGTCGCCGTGGTCGTCACGCCCATTGCCATCGGTCTTGCGACTGCGCTTGGCCTCGACCCGCGCGCGTTCGTCGTGGCGGTCATGATCGCGGCGTCGGCATCGTTTTCGACGCCGATCGGGTATCAGACCAATATGCTGATCTACGGCCCCGGCGGCTACAAGTTCACGGATTTCCTGAAAGTCGGCGTTCCGCTGAACATCTCGGTCGGGCTTCTGGCCTCGCTGATGATCCCCATCCTTTGGCCCATGTAACGCAAAACCCGCCCGGAACCTGAGGTTCGGGCGGGCTATCGCTGAAAATCAAATCGAATTCGGAGCGGACGTCAGAAGGCGACGCAGATCACTTCGACTTCGGGGCATCCTTGATCTTGTTTTTGGCATCCTTATCGGAGTTTTTATCGTCTTTCTTGTCGTCTCCGATTGTGTCTGCGTCATCGGCAGCTTCATCGGACGGCTCGTCCGCTTCACTCGTCTCTTTCTTTCCACCTTTCGCGTCCGCCGACTTTCCTTTGCCGGTTTCTTCGTCGGCTTCGTCG
>JBBKWG010000021.1:0-29381 GCA_037968835.1 Paracoccaceae bacterium | reverse complement strand
GACGGATTACGCGAACAATTCGTGGGCAAGTTCCAGCGCGTCGACAAGGGTGTCGACCTCGGCCTCGGTATTATAAAGCCCGAACGAGGCGCGACACGTGGCGGTCACACCGAGGTGATCCATCAACGGCCCGGCGCAATGATGCCCGGCGCGCACGGCGACACCCTTCTTGTCGAGGATCGTCGAGATGTCGTGTGCGTGGGCCGCGCCCTCGAGCGTGAACGAAAAGATCGCGGCCTTGTCAGGGGTCGTCCCCTGGACCTGAAGCCAGTTTAGCCCGTCAAGACGCGCGCGGGTATAGTCGCGCAGCTTTTCTTCATGGGCAGCGATATTCTCCATGCCGAGGTCCATCATGTAATCGAGCGCAACGCCAAGGCCAATCTGCTGGACGATGCCGGGGGTTCCGGCCTCGAACTTCATCGGCGGGTCGTTCCAGGTCACCTCGTCCTTGTGGACTTCGCGGATCATGTCGCCGCCCCCCATGAACGGGCGCATCTCGGCCATGCGTTCCCTTTTGATGAAGATCGCGCCCGAACCGGACGGGCCATAAAGCTTGTGGCCGGTGATGGCGTAGAAATCGCAGCCGATGTCGGCGACGTCGACCGGCATGTGGACTGCCCCCTGCGAGCCGTCGACCAGAACCGGGACGCCCTTGGCGTGGGCACCTTCGGTGATCGCTTTCACATCGACACGGGTGCCAAGCACGTTCGACAGATGGGTGACCGCGACGAGTTTCGTCCTTGGCCCGATCGCGTCGATCACCTTTGCCGGGTCGAGCGCGCCGGTTTCGTCCACATCGACCCATTTCAGCACGATGCCCTGACGTTCGCGCAGAAAGTGCCAGGGGACAATGTTGGCGTGATGCTCCATCACCGACAAAACGATCTCGTCGCCTGCTTCCATCCGGGGCATGGCCCAGCCGTAGGCGACGGTGTTGATGCCTTCGGTTGTCCCGGTGTTCATCACGATCTCGTCGTCGTCGACGTTCAGGAACCGCGCAATGGTGCCGCGCACGGCCTCGTATTTTTCAGTCGCGAGATTCGACAGAAAATGCAGGCCGCGGTGGACGTTGGAATATTCCTGCGAATAAGCTCGGCTCATCGCGTCGATGACGGCTTGCGGCTTTTGCGCCGACGCGCCGTTATCAAGGTAGACCAGCGGCTTGCCGTTCACTTCGCGCGACAGGATCGGAAAATCGCGTCGGATGGCGTTCACGTCATACATTGGACACTCCAATCCCGGCGAGCGTCATCATGAAGACCAAGACCAGCGCGACGCCGATCGAAGCGAGGATCAGCACGCCGAAACTTTTCCAGATCGATGCGAAGCCGTGCAGCGTGGCGATGAAATTCACGTTCAGCCAGACGGCAAGTACAATGATCGCCAGATTGAACATCGCGGCTACCGGCGGGACAGTCAGGGCAAGGAAAAGCTCGATCAACTGACCGGCGAACAGGATTGCCTGAAGAAAAACGGTCAGCAGTAACGTCTCTTCAAATGTGCCGCGCCCGCCAAGCGCCTGCCCGACCTTCCAGACCGCGACGACCGAAACGACAGAGACGACAGTGGTGATGAGGGCCATAACAATCGGCGAGGCGACCAGCAGACCTTCGTTTCCCACGGTGTCTGCGCTGGTGCCGACCGAAACCATAAGGATCGACAGGACCACAAGCAGGAAAAACGACGGCCAGAGTGCTTCGCGCGGCACGCCCATCGACAACAGGGTTGCAGCGGATTCGCGTGGCTGGCTCAGCGCCTGACGGGCGAGCGGCAAAAGCGATTGAATATAGCTCACACGTGTTCCTCTTTACGATAACGGCCGATTTCAAAGATGCCCGCGATCCAGAACACGAGAAAAGCGCCGAACGCAACCACACCGACAAGGTTCAGTGCCACTCCCGGACCGGCAAATCCCGCCATCAGCCCGGTCAGAAGCCAGAGCGGCGCGGCGGCGAGAAGCGCCCAGAACAGCGCCATTCGGGAAGCGTAGGGCGACGATGTGATTCCACTCAGACGCAGCGCCCAGTGCGTCATCAAAGCCAATGCATAGAAGGCCAGAGGCGCGACGAAGATCCATCCGAAAAGCGCCCCTGCCATCAGCGCCTCAAGGGCGATGGTGTCGTCGACAAAAGCCTCTCGCGACAGACGCGGCCATTGGGCGACAAAGATCAGCAGACAAGCGGCCATCAGGATCGCAAGCGCGCGGTCCTCGCGCGCACCACCCAAAAGGCGACGGCGCAGTACCTCGCGCGGGGCGCGATAGGTGCGCAAGATATCGGAGGCGACGCTCACATTGCCTCAGCGTGCCCGACGCCGGACCAGCCAGCCTTCGAGGCGCGAGAGAATATCGGCCGCGATTTCGGCGTTCTCGATCTCGTCTATTGCTTGAGCGAGGAATGCGAGCACCAGCAGATCCTGCGCCTCGCCGACTTCGACACCGCGCGAGCGCAGGTAGAACAGCGCCTCCTCGTCGATCGCACCGGTCGTCGAGCCGTGCGAGCAGATCACGTCGTCAGCGTAAATTTCGAGTTCGGGCTTGGCAAGGAACTGCGCGTCCTCATCCAGCAAGAGCGCCTGACTGATCTGATAACCGTCGGTCTTCTGTGCTCCGGCTTTCACGAGGATTTTGCCCTGAAACGTGCCGACAGCCCCATTGCGAAGGACTTTCTTGAAGACCTGACGGCTTTCGCAGTTGACCGCGTCGTGGGTGACAAAAACCGTATCGTCGTGGTGAAACTTGCCGTCGCCCATGGCGGCACCAGCGATGTGGGCGGTTGCGTCATCGCCGCAAAGCTCGATCACCGCTTCGTTGCGGGTCAACATGCCGTTGGCGGTCAGCGTGAACGATTTCAGCGTGCTTTCACGACCCAAACGGGCAAACAGATGGGTCACCGCACGGCGTTCGTGGTCGCGACCCTGGGCGCGGACGTGATGGAAGCTGGCGTTGTCGGCTATTTCAACTTCCATGCAATTGTTCATGCGCGCCGCCGCCGGGCCGTTCTCCAGAATGGTAAGTTCACCACCGTCTTCGACCTTGATGACGAAGTGCAGGATGGCGTCGCTGTCCGTCTGTTCGTGCAAATACAGCAACGAGACCGGACGCGAGACCTTGCCGGTGGCGCGAATCACGACGCCGTCGGTTGCAAAGGCGGTGTTCATTGCCGCGAAAGGTCGCCGCACCGGCGTTTGTCCGCGCGTCTCCAGTTTGCCGTAAAGGTCTTTGGCCCAGTGGATGTCGGTCGCGGTGGCTTGGGCCAGCCGCTCGATTTCGATACCTTCCATCGACAGGTCGTCGGAAGCCGCGGCGTCGAATACGCCGTCGCGGAAGACGATCTTCAGCCGGTCGATCTTACCGAACAACGGCGTTTCGTCGTCGTCGAATACGGCCGCGTGCGGTGCTTCCACCGCATTGAGGTCGTCGGGGCGGGTGAACCGCCAGTATTCATCGCGACGCCCGGGCAGGCCCATCTCGCGAAACCGTTTCAGCGCATCTTCACGCGCCGTGCGCGCCCATGCGGACCCGTTTGGCAGGGTCAATGCTCCGATGCGGGATTCGGTTGTGTCAGGCTGCGATTTCGGAAGCGCCATTATGCCACCTCCGACAGGATATCCACATAGCCGTTGTTTTCGACCTCCAGCGCAAGTTCGGGACCGCCTGATTTCACGATCCGGCCATCGGCCATGATGTGAACAACGTCGGGTTTGATGTGATCCAGCAGACGTTGGTAGTGGGTGATGACAAGAAACGCGCGGCCCTCGTCCCGCAGCGCGTTCACGCCATCGGCGACAAGCCGCATCGCATCGACATCAAGGCCCGAGTCAGTCTCGTCGAGAATGCACATTTTCGGTTCGAGAACAGCCATTTGCAGGATTTCGTTGCGCTTTTTTTCACCGCCAGAGAAGCCGACGTTAACCGGCCGTTTCAACATCTCCGCGTCAATCTTCAAGCTCCTCGCTTTTTCGCGGATCATTTTCAGGAAATCGGCCGCGCTGGACTCTTCCTCGCCGCGCGCCTTGCGTTGCGCATTTAGCGCCGTGCGCAGGAAGGTCATATTGCCGACGCCGGGAATCTCGACTGGATACTGGAACGCAAGGAACAGGCCCGCGGCGGCGCGTTCTTCCGGCTCCATGGCCAGAATATCCGCGCCTTCGAGTGTGGCGGAACCCTCGGTCACCTCGTAGCCGTCGCGGCCCGACAGCACGTAGCTGAGCGTCGATTTGCCCGACCCGTTTGGTCCCATGATCGCGTGCACGGTGCCGGCTGGAACGTCGAGATCGACACCCTTCAGGATCTGCTTGTCCTCTTCTTCAAGTTTGACGTGCAGGTTCTTGATATTCAGCATTTTTTGCCCCCAAAAAGATATGACGGGGCTGCCGCCGAAAGGCGGGCCCCGTTCGAGTTTGTCCAATGAATTGTGTGTAGTGTCAGACGCTCTTCAGCGCGGCGGCGACATAGGCCTCCGAGAAGAAACTGGCGTAGGTTCCGGGAAAGCGTTCGATCACTTGCGCCTCGAAATAGAACATCCCGGCGAACCCGGCGACGACCGCCAGTTTGCGCACGAGGTTCGAGAACCCGAACGTCCAGGTGAAGATCAGCGCCAGAAGTGCCCCGATCACGAGATGGGTGTAAGGAATATAGGCTTCGAGCGCGGCCACCGGCAGAGTGACCGGCATCAAGCCGCCCTCGCCAAACAAATGATAGGCCACGGCGCGACCCGCGAAAATCGACAGCCCGCCGATGAATAGTGCAACCGGAACCAGAACAAGGTTCGATCCTTCGCCGACCTTCACCTTCTTGCGCTTGGTCTTCAGGCGCACGGTATTTGTCGACTGACCTTCCTTGGCCAGAGCTTCGTCGCGCGGCCCGATGTGGACTTCGCCCATTGTACCCGGCGCGCCCTTCTGGATTCGCGCCAGGCGATCCTCGAACGTCGACTTTTGTGCCTGAGCGACTGCCATTCTGCTCATCCCCTTCGATCCGATACCGCACAGATTGCAATGGATCGTGACGAAAGAAGGGCAACGGTGAGGAGAAACCATAGCGAACGCCATGTTTCGTCATTAATTTAGGTCCGATATGATCGCTTATTGGCAGCATATCAGGCGTTTTCACCTTCCCAGTAATCGAGGCTGTCGTGGACCCGCCCTACAACCAGCAGGTGTGCCTGCATGAAGCTTTCGCCCGGGGCGATGGCAATGGCGACATATTTCCCGCTTTCGGGGTATTCCACCACATCGGGATCGTGCTGAGTCGAAATCCAACTGTATTTCAACGGCTTATCACCGGTATTCACAATCTGATGCGCGGTGTCCGGGCCACCCTTTGGCGCGCCGCAGACCGATCCGAACGGCATCACATTAGCGCCGAACCGATCCGACCCATCTTCGGGGCCAGTCGCGAAGCTCGTCGCGCTTCTGCTATCGAAGACCGGATTCGTCATTCCAGCACCACTGCGGTTCCGCTGGCCGAGACCATCAGCATGTTGTTGATGACTTCGTAGTCCAGATCAATCCCGACGACTGCATTGCCGCCCGCCTCTGTTGCGCGTTGTTCAAGTTCGCGCAGAGCGGTCGTGCGCGCTTCCATCAGCGATTTCTCATAGGCGCCGGAGCGACCTCCGACGATGTCGGTGATCTGCGCGAAAATGTCCCGGAATACGTTCGCGCCAAGGATGGCTTCGCCGACGACGATGCCCCTGTAGTCCTTGATTTTGCGGCCCTCGACCGAGGGGGTGGTTGTGACGATCATGACCTTCACTCCTCAGTTATTGAATTGCGGCTTTCTCTCCAGCGACCCAGCACCGTCTGCGCGAATATGCTGCCCAGAAATCCCGACAGAAAGCTGATGCCGATGAGCGATCCGCGTTCCAGCATATCGGTCAAAAGATCAATTCCGACCGCGAAACCGGCGCAGAATACGCCAGTCAGTACGGCGGTCAGAAGGATCGGGCGCAGCATGGCTCAGCCCACGCTGCCTTCAAGCGAAATTGCCACAAGCTGTTGGGCTTCCATGGCAAATTCCATCGGCAGCGCCTGAAGGACTTCCTTGCAGAAGCCGTTCACGACCAACGCCACCGCTTCTTCCTCGTCCATGCCGCGCTGGCGACAGTAAAACAACTGATCGTCGTCGACCTTCGATGTCGTCGCCTCGTGCTCGACCCGGCTCGAGTTATTCTTGACCTCGATGTAGGGAACCGTGTGCGCCCCGCATTTGTCGCCGATCAAGAGGCTGTCGCACTGGGTATAGTTACGGCTGTTCTTGGCACGCGGGTGCATCGAGACAAGGCCGCGATAGGTGTTCTGCGCCCGTCCTGCGCTGATCCCTTTCGAGACGATGCGCGACTTGGTGTTCTTGCCCAAGTGGATCATCTTGGTGCCGGTGTCGGCCTGCTGCATGTTGTTGGTGATGGCGATCGAATAGAACTCGCCCTGGCTGTCATCGCCACGCAGAATGCAGGACGGATATTTCCAGGTGATGGCCGATCCGGTTTCGACCTGTGTCCACATCACTTTCGAACGGGCACCCCGGCAATCGGCGCGCTTGGTGACGAAGTTATAGATGCCGCCTTTGCCGTTTTCGTCGCCCGGATACCAGTTCTGCACCGTCGAATACTTGATCTCGGAATCATCGAGCGCGACAAGCTCGACGACGGCGGCGTGAAGTTGATGGGTATCGCGTTGGGGTGCGGTGCAGCCTTCAAGATAGGACACATACGCGCCCTCATCCGCGATGATGAGCGTGCGTTCGAATTGCCCGGTGTTTTCGGCATTGATGCGGAAGTAGGTCGACAATTCCATCGGGCAGCGCACGCCCTTGGGAACATAGACGAACGATCCATCCGAAAATACGGCCGCGTTCAGCGTCGCAAAGTAATTGTCCGACTGCGGCACGACCGACCCGAGATACTTTTTCACGAGGTCCGGGTGTTCGCGGATCGCTTCGGAGATCGAGCAAAAGATCACGCCGGCCTTCATCAGTTCCTTCTGGAACGTCGTGCCGACGCTGACGCTGTCGAAAACCGCATCGACGGCAACCTTGCGGCCCTCGGCGGGCACTTCGTCAGCCCCCTCTACGCCCGCCAGAATCATCTGTTCCTTCAGCGGAATACCGAGCTTTGCATAGGTTTCGAGCAATTTCGGGTCGACATCGTCGAGCGACTTCGGCTTTTCCGCCATGCTTTTGGGTTTGGCGTAATAATACTGATCCTGGTAGTCGATCTTGGGATAGTCGACCATTGCCCATTCCGGCTCGTCCATCTGAAGCCAGCGGCTGTAGGCTTCAAGTCGCCAGTCAGTCATCCACTTAGGCTCGCCGTTTTTCTCCGAAATCAAGCGCACGATGTCTTCGGACAGGCCCTTGGGGGCATAGTCCATTTCGATCTCGGTTTCCCAGCCGTACTTGTACTTGCCGGAAAGCGAGCGCACGGCATCGACCGTGTCCTGGTCGACGCCCTGCTTGGCCTCGCCAATATCATTCACCGGAGTGTCCAACGCTGCCATTACTGGCCCCTTTTCATTCAAGCCGCCCGCTGGCGGTACTTTTTTTCCTGTGCAAGCCACGCTTCGGCGAAACGAAGCACATCTTCTTCTGTCGTCGTTGTTCCAAGCGACACGCGCAACGCGCTTTCCGCCGCTCTATCATCCAGCCCCATCGCAGTCAGCACCCGGGGCGTCTTGACCTTGCCGGACGAACAGGCCGAACCGCTTGAAACCGCGAACCCAGCCAGGTCCATCTGCATCACCTGCGTTTCGCCCTTCCATCCCGGCGTGACGAAACACGAGGTGTTGGGAAGGCGAAGCAGGTCATTCCCGACAAAAATAGTCTCTTTTGCCTGAGACGCCAGAGCCGTTTCTAGAATATTTCTAAGTTTCTCAACTTCCGCACACAGTCCAGCGTCCAAATCCCGTCCGGCTGCCGCACACGCGGCACCGAACCCGGCGATTGCCGCGACGTTCTCGGTACCCGATCGCCGTCCAAGTTCCTGCCCGCCGCCAAGCTGGACCGCTTCGATATCCATGCCGTCGCGCACGATAAGCGCGCCGACACCCTTGGGACCGCCAAGTTTGTGGCCCGAAACGATTGCGACGTGGGCTTCAGACCAGTGGAAACTCCAGGGGATGCGACCCACTGCCTGCACGACGTCGAGGAACAGTCCGTCGCACCGCACCCGTCCATAAGGGTATTTGCCGTCAATCTTGGCGGGCGGCTCGGTGATAACGCCGGTTTCGGAATTAGCCAGTCCCATGGCGAGTGTGTGCCCGGGTCCATCAGGGCGCTTATCTACACCCGTCAGATTGAAATGCGCCCAAAGGCAATCGTGGGCCGTGTCTGCGACGCAAACGGCACTTCCGTGGGGCATGTGGCGCAGCAAGCCGGCACCTTCGGTTGCGCCCGAAGTGAAGACAACTTCTTTCGGCTTGCATCCAACCAGCGCTGCGACTTCGCCGCGGGCGCGTTCGATGATGCCGCGCGCGGCCCGGCCCTCGGCATGGACCGACGAGGGATTTCCCGCGACGTCGAGCGCCGCGATCATGGCCGCGCGCGCCTCGGGCCGAAGCGGTGCTGTCGCATTCCAGTCGAGATAGACCCGGTTCGTCATGTCGCCTCGTCCACGACCTCGAACAGCGCCGGAACAGCTGGACAGGGTGCCAAGTCGTTCTTGACGATGTCTGAAAGGCGGGTTTGGTGAAGGAAAACATAGACATGCGCCGAAAGGCTCTCCCAAAGCCGATTGCTCAGCGACTGCGCGCGCGACCCTGACAGCCCGCCTGATGCGCCCGCACCGGTGTGCATGGCGCTCACGGTCTCATCGACCGCTCCCATGATTTCGCTGACCCTGATGTCGGAAGCCGAACGCGCCAGCCGATACCCCCCGCCAGGACCGCGCACGCTGTCGACAAGACCTGCACGACGCAGCTTGACGAAGAGCTGTTCGAGGTAGGGAAGCGAGATGTCCTGACGCTTGGAAAGCTCCGCCAGCGACAGAAGCGTCCCTTCCGGAACGGTCGCCAGATCGGTCAATGCGACCATCGCATAACGGCCCTTGGTGCTAAGCTTCATCGCAGCCTCGATTTCTCGCCTTAAATCATTGACCTTTCGCGCGGCACAGCTTACCTCAGCCAGACCCGCTCGGGAGGTTCCACACCCGATTTAGAACGTTTCTAAAGACCCTGACCAAATCCGTCAACAATAGACGGAATGGGAACGCGGCGCATACAGTTACGAAGGCAGAGGAACATATGCCCGAGGTGATTTTTCCCGGCCCCGAGGGGCGGCTGGAAGGACGTTATCATCCCCAGAAGGTGAAAGATGCGCCCATAGCGATCATCCTTCACCCGCATCCGCAATTCGGCGGCACGATGAATAACCGTGTCGTCTATAATCTGCATTATGCGTTTCATAACATGGGCTTCACGGTTCTGCGCTTCAACTTCCGCGGGGTTGGCCGAAGTCAGGGTGAATACGATCAGGGGATCGGCGAATTGTCCGATGCCGCCTCTGCGCTCGATTATCTGCAATCGATGAACCAGAACTCCAAGCATTGCTGGGTTGCCGGTTTTTCGTTCGGTGCCTGGATCGGAATGCAGCTTTTGATGCGGCGTCCGGAAATCACCGGCTTTATTTCCGTGTCACCACCGGCGAACATGTACGATTTCTCGTTCCTCGCGCCCTGCCCGGCCTCGGGACTGGTCATCAACGGCACCGCCGACCGCGTTGCTCCGCCGCGCGACACGCACAGCCTGGTCGACAAACTGCACGAGCAAAAGGGTATCACGATCACCCATACCGAGATCGAAGGCGCGGGTCATTTCTTCGAGGACCCTCACATGGAAGACATGATTGGTCATGTGAGCACCTATGTGTCGCGCCGTCTTACGGAAACAACGCGGTGATCTGAGACAGGATTATACGCCAAATTGCCGTAATCGCTTCAAATTTTAAGGCATCGCCGCCTTTCTGCCCCAATTCCGCCACGCCAACGCCGAACCCCGCTGCTGTATTTGCACAGTTGGGGGCGAGTCGAAGGGAATGGGAAAATGGTCGGACGGATTACCGGGCTATGCTGCAGATTCGGAAAATTCGGACGCTGCCAATCGGGCACGGCCACAGTGGAATCAGTTCTCTGGTTCCCGATCTTCATCGTCGTCTTCGGTCTGATGGTCGACGCTTCGATGATCTTCAACGGTCAGGCCAAGGTTCTTCGGGTCGTGCAGGACGCGAACCGCAACATGTCGATCGGGCGCCTGAAGAACATTGAAGAGACCGAGGCGTATATTGAAACGGTCCTTGCCAGTCTCGATATTGTCGCCGAAGCTACCTCAACTGTGACCGCAGGCGTCGTCACCACCAATGTCACGCTAAATGCCAACCAGCTCCAGATCCTTGGATTCTTCTCAAGTCTGAACAGGCTGAAGATCGGCGTGACCGCCGACCACATGATAGAAAACTGGGAGGTGTGATCCGATGAAACCCCCAATCCTCACCCGATTTGTGCGCCGCAACGACGGGGCAATGACCGCCTTCGGACTATTGCTCACTGTCGCCATGATCTGTGTAGGCGGCCTTGGCATCGACGTCGCGAATGTCATTACGGTGCGCACACACCTTCAGATCGCAGCCGATGCGGCGGCACATGCTGCCCTAGTCGCGCGGGAATTCAAGTCCGAATCCGAGGCCAAGGATATTGCCGTTCAAATCGCCCGGCGATCCCTGCCAGAGGACCGTTTCGGCATTGCGATTGGTCCCGACGACATCGAATTCGGCACTTGGGATGCAGTGAGTGAAGTATTCACCCTCGTGCCGAACTCCAAAACCGCCGTGCTGGTCAATACGCAGCGGCTTGCCGAGCGCAGCAATGCGGTCGTCACTTACTTCCTGCGCTTTGTCGGCATGTATAATATGGATGTGGTCAGTCAGTCGGTTTTCGAGACGTACTATCCTACTTGCTTTCGCGAAGGTTTCGTCGCTCAGAACCGTGTCGACGTCCAGTCCAACAACGTTTACGGAAATGGCTTCTGCATCCACTCAAACGACCATGTCGAAATTAATAACGGCAACACTTTTATGGACGGGACAATCGTTTCGATGCCCGACAGCGCTGATATGGTTGTGCCGACCAGCGGCGCGGGTTCAAACCCAGGGCTCGCCAAGGCTTTGCGCAGCGGGTCGTATTACCTCCGAATCATCCAGCGCATCGACGAGATTATTGCCGGAGTCGAAGATCCGGATTCTCCCTACTTCCGCACCGATTACGTGACGGTTGATCCACTGACGAAAGACCCCACGCTTTATAAGACGCTTGAGTCAACAAAAGGCGGTGGCGTCGATCTTTCAGATTGGGTTCCCGGAGCGATCCACTATCTCAATTGTGCGTCGTCAAAGAAACAGGTGTCGTGGGGAAAACCAGACCAGAAGTTCGTCAAGGGTGTTCTGGTGACAAATTGCATCATTAAATTTGCACAAGGCGTTCAGCTTGAAGATGTGATCATGATCAACAGGAACACTGATCTTGACAGCTTCACAGCTGCGTCAAGTTTCACACTTGGTCGCGACGACGGTTGCGCGGACGGTGGCGGCGCACAACTTGTGACCAAGGGCGGCGTGAACTTCCCCGCTGACCTTCAGGTTTACGGCGGTCAAATCATCGCGGCTAAGTTGATTAAATTCGCAGCGCGAAATGACGGTATTGAAGGAATTTCCCTTGTTTCAGGCGATCAGATCGATGGCGCTTCACTGATCAACGTCGGCTTCTGCGGCGGTGCGGGAATGAACAACAACTTCATGGCCGAATACTTTCGCCTCGCGACCTGAGTTATAAATCGAGCATGCGTAAGAGGCCCGGCCAACGTGTCGGGCCTTTTCGTTTCCGGATTGTCGCGCTGATTTAGTATACCCTCGTATAAATCCTTTCCTTCCGCGCGCTTTGCGTTATGCGGCGTCAAACCTGACCCACCGCAAGGAATTTCCCCGCATGTCGAAGATCAAAGTCGAAAACCCGGTCGTCGAGCTCGACGGCGACGAGATGACCCGGATCATCTGGGACTTCATCAAGCAGAAACTGATCCTGCCTTATCTCGAAATCGATCTGCTGTACTACGATCTGGGGATGGAAGAACGCGACCGCACCGACGATCAGATCACGATCGACGCAGCCGAAAAGATCAAGGAAGTCGGGGTCGGTGTCAAATGCGCGACGATCACTCCCGACGAGGCCCGCGTTGAGGAGTTCGGCCTGAAGAAAATGTGGCGCAGCCCGAACGGAACGATCCGAAATATCCTGGGCGGCGTGATCTTTCGCGAACCAATCATCTGCAAGAACGTGCCGCGGCTTGTGCCGGGGTGGACCCAGCCGATCATCGTCGGGCGGCACGCGTTTGGCGACCAGTACCGCGCCACCGATTTCCGCTTTCCCGGCAAAGGTACGGTCACGCTGAAGTTTGTCGGCGACGACGGCGAAGTCATCGAGCGCGAAGTGTTTCAAGCGCCCGGCCCCGGCGTCACCATGGCAATGTACAACCTCGACGATTCAATCCGCGATTTCGCTCGCGCATCGCTGAATTACGGGCTGAACCGCAGCTATCCGGTGTACCTGTCCACGAAAAACACGATCCTCAAAGCCTATGACGGCCGGTTCAAGGACATATTCCAGGAGATTTACGACGCAGAGTTCGCCGAGAAATTCGAAGCCAAGAAGATCTGGTACGAACACCGCCTGATCGACGACATGGTTGCCGCGTCGATGAAATGGTCCGGCGGCTATGTCTGGGCCTGCAAGAACTACGACGGCGACGTCCAGTCCGACACAGTTGCCCAAGGCTTCGGCTCACTCGGGCTGATGATGTCGCAACTGATGACGCCCGATGGCAAGATCGTGGAATCCGAGGCCGCACACGGCACCGTCACCCGCCATTTCCGTCAGCACCAGAAGGGCGAACAGACATCGACCAACTCCATCGCGTCGATCTTCGCGTGGACCGGCGGACTGAAGCACCGCGCCAAGCTGGACGAAAATGCCGCGTTGATGACTTTCGCCGAAACGCTGGAAAAAGTCGTCGTGGACACGGTAGAGTCCGGCCATATGACGAAGGATCTCGCGCTGCTTGTCGGCCCCGATCAGCGGTGGCTGACGACGACCGGCTTCCTCGACAAGGTCGAAGAAAACCTCGCGCAAGCATTGTCTTAACCCGACGTCTTAATGCGATTGCGGGTTGGTATCCGGCCGACCCGTCAATCCTCGGAAAGCGAGAAACCCGCCGCGCCGACATAGCGCAAAGATCCGTTCGCTCCGGGTCCCGTGCGCCGCGTTTCGTCGAGCGCCAGAAGACCCGCGATTTCGTTCCCCGTTGCACCGAAGAACGCACCCCCGAGCGACGAGGACCCCGAACAAGTCGCGCCGTCGGGGCAAGCGACTTTCACCGATGAGGCAAACCCGTTGGCATCGATTGCGGTTGGCGCGATGCTGCCCTCGAAAGGTAAAGCGCCCGAAGCCACTTCGATGACGCCGGTCAAATCGCCCCCGATCTTGTTGGCGTCAAAGTCGGCGATGAGTTCAATTTCGCCGGCAGCCTTGACCTCGGAAGCGATGACAACGCGATTGCCGTTGGCGACGTGGCCAAAGCCCTCGAAGGGACCGGAAAACGTCGCGCCCCCGGATCGCGCGGTAACAATGACCGGATTCGCTTCAAGCCCGACAACGAACAGCGCTTCCAGATCCATGCCCGAGGCATCGTCGTCGGTATAAGTATAGACTCCTTCGATCCGCGCATCCGTTCCGACCAGGTAGGAGTGGCGTGTCAACGTTTGGCCGTTCGGCGCCGATCCTAGGCCATCGACAAACGCAATCGGCACGCCGTCGAGCGTCAAAACCATGTCGCGACTTCCACCCGAGATGTAGCCCGGCGCCAGTCGCAGAGTTTCTTCGCTGACGCGAACACCCAGATAATCGCGGTCGTAATCCGAGGTCGCGCGCACAAGGACGACGCGCATATCCCGATCTTCGACATCGCTCAGAGGTTTGCCGATTTCCGCAAACTCCAGCCCATTGGAGGCGGGAATGAGAACCGCCGCGCTGCCTTCGACGGCTGCCGATCCGCCGCCGCCGCAGCCTGATAGGGCAAACGGAACTGCCAGACCCAGACAGGACAAAAACGCGCGGGATGAACCAGAAGTGAGTCTCATGGCGCGACTATACTTGATTGGCGGCCAAATCATGACCGCGAATTAAGGGCGTTGCGCATCGAGTGTCGTCCATATCGCAAGATCTTATTGCTTCGATGTCAGCCGCACGACGGCGTCGTCGGCTTCGGGTGCAATTTCCTCGAAATCGAAGTTATCGAGCCGCGCGGCGCGCTTGCCCGCCCTCTCGGCCACGACCCCAAGCCCTTCGATGTCGCTGCGTGCCTGATTGAAATGGGTTTCAAGTTTCGCGGCACGCTCGCCGACGATCTCGACGTCGCGGTGAAGCTGTCGCAGCGCCTTGCGGATCGCGCCGGCCTGCTCGCGCATCCGGGCGTCTTTCAGGATCGCGCGCATCGTGTGTAGCGTCGCCATGCAGGTGGTCGGCGACACGATCCAGACCCGCGCGGCAAAGCCTTCGCGCACCAGTTCCCCGAAATTCGCGTGCAATTCTGCATAGATAGCCTCGGATGGCAGGAACATCAGCGCGCCATCTGCCGTCTCGCCTTCGAGAATGTATTTCTCCGAAATCGCCTTGATGTGGGTTTTTACCGAAATCCTGAGCGCCTTGGCCGCCTCGTTCAGCTCGTACGGAGTATTGGCGGCGCGCAACGCCTCATACGCTTCCAGCGGAAACTTGGCGTCGATCACGATGGGACCTGGCGGATTCGGCAAATGGATCAAGCAATCGGCCCGTTTGCCATTCGACAGCGTCGCCTGCCAGACATAGCTATCGCTCGGCAACGCCTTTGAGACGATGTCCTTCAACTGGATTTCGCCAAATGCGCCGCGTGTCTGTTTGTTGGACAGGATGTCCTGAAGCGACAGCACGTCGCCGGACAGCTTTTCGATATTGGCCTGCGCCTTGTCGATGGTTTGAAGTCGTTGCTGCAATTCGCCCAGGCTATGGGCTGTCCGCGTGGCCGATCCTTGCAAGTTCTCGTTCATCTTCAGCGACACTTCGGACAGGCGCGCCTCCATCAGTTTCAGCATGTTGGCCTGGCTTGCGGCCTGGGCTTCGCTGACGTGAGTGAGACCACCGGCAAGCTGGTGTTGTCCGTCCGACAAGTTTTGCACACGACCGCCAAGCGCGCCGATCTCCCGGGCAAGCGGTGCGATCATATCGGCCGATCGACCAGAGCGGCGGGCAATCGTGATCAGTAGGATCAAGATAAACAGCGTGAGAAAAGATGCAACAATTCCAATTATATGCACAGGATTGCTCAAGTCGATCTGGAATGTGCCGAGTTGAATCATCGCCGCCCGAAAAGCCGTTCGATATCGGCCAGTTTGAGTTCGACGTAGGTTGGGCGACCGTGGTTACATTGCCCCGAATGGGGTGTCACCTCCATTTCGCGCAGGATCGCATTCATTTCTTCGCCGCGCATCTGACGTCCCGAGCGGACAGAGCCGTGGCACGCGACGCGGCTGAGAATGGCGTCGATCCGGCTTCGAACCGCGGTGCTGTCGCCAAGATCGTCCAGTTCGTCGAGGATGTCTCGCAAAAGAGCCGCCGCATCGACCTGCCCCAGAATCGCGGGCGTTTCGCGCACGGCGATCGCACCGGGACCAAATGCCTCGATCCCCAGACCCATCAGCGCCAGTTCGTCGGCCATATCCAGAAGTCGGATGGCATCGCCACCCAACTCGACAATTTCCGGAACCAGCAACGCCTGCGACGCGATTCCGCTTTCGGCCATCTGCCGTTTCAGCCTTTCGTAAACGAGGCGCTCATGTGCGGCGTGCTGATCGACAATGACTATGCCGCTCTTGGTCTGCGCGATGATGTAGTTTTCGTGCACCTGCGCGCGCGCGGCACCGAGCGGGCTGTCGGTCACTTCGTCTTGCGCGGGATCTTCGATGCGGGCGTATGTCGCGGGCGTCTCGGCAAACCCCGGCTGGATCGGCGCGGCAAAGCTGCGGGGACGGTCCATCTGATAGACACGCGGCGTTTCGGGCGCTCGGAACGCCCCCAGTGTTTCACCCGCGACAGTTGAAGAGGCGCGGTGCCCCGCTTCGGCAAGTGCATGTCGCAGCCCCGAGACGATCAGACCGCGGGCGATTCCGGGATCGCGAAATCGCACTTCGGACTTGGCAGGATGGACGTTGACGTCGACGAGATGCGGATCGCAGTCGATGAACAGCACCGCCGCCGGATGCCGGTCGCGGCTGAGAAAGTCCCTGTACGCTCCGCGCAGGGCGCCGATCAGCAATTTGTCACGCACCGGCCGGCCATTGACGAACAGGTATTGTTGCACCGCCGATCCGCGCGAATAGGTCGGAAGTGCTGCATATCCGGTCAGGTGCAAACCGTCCCGCTCAGCGTCGATCTCAAGCGCGTTCTCGGCGAAATCGCGCCCGATCACCGCGCGCAAACGTAGCCCCAGCGCCGCCATCGGCTCGCCGGTTTCGGCTTCGGTGCGGAACACTTCGCGTGTGGATTCGCCAGTCGCGTCCGACAACGTGAACCGGACATAAGGCTCTGCCATCGCAAGGCGTTTCACGACATCGACAACCGCCTGCATCTCGGCCCGGTCGGTTCTGAGGAATTTCAGTCGCGCTGGTGTGGCGTAGAACAGATCGCGCAATTCGACGCTCGTGCCCTTGGCGGCCGCTGTGGGCCGAACCGCGCCCATGCGCCCGCCCTGAACCTCGATGCTTGCGGCCGTTTCGCCGTCGATGCGCGATGTGATCGCAAGACGCCCGACTGCGCCCAGCGATGGCAGGGCTTCGCCCCGAAACCCGAATGTGTGAATGTTCAGCAGGTCAGATCCGTCAATCTTCGACGTCGCATGGCGTGCCAGCGCCAGGGGCAGGTCCGCGCCCGCAATCCCGCAACCATCGTCGATGACGCGAATGAGCCGCTTGCCACCGTCGGCGACGGTCACGTCGATGCGCCCCGCGCCCGCATCAATCGCGTTTTCGATCAGCTCCTTGACCGCCGAAGCCGGACGCTCCACGACCTCTCCGGCCGCAATTCGGTTGATCGCGCCCTCGTCGAGTTGGCGGATAATCGGGCGAATCTCGGGACGAATATCGCTTATGTTGGGGTCAGGTGCATGCATCACACAAGGGATAGCATGTCTCTTTGTGAGTCGTCCACGCCGATTCAGAACACATTTTCAAACGGGATGAAGGCTGGTAATCACGCCGGGCACACTCCGGAGACTGCCTTGGCCAATACCCGCGCGATTCTGCTGATGACGGCGGCGATGGCATTCTTCGCCCTGACCGACACGTTCATCAAGCTGTCCGCCGAAACACTTCAATCTGGACAGATACTGTTTGTCACGTCAGCCGGATCGGCGGTGCTGTTCCTGCCATTGCTGTATCGGGCCCGAACATCGCTTTTCAGCGGCGACCTTTTGCAGCCCTCCGTCGTGATCCGCACGGCGGGTGAGATCGTCGGGTCGCTTGGCATCGTGGTGTCACTTTCGCTTATTCCGTTCGCCACCGTTTCGGCGGTTTTGCAGGCACAACCGCTTGCGATGACGCTGGGTGCAGCATTGTTCTTGCGGGAAACCGTTGGCTGGCGCCGCTGGATGGCTGTTGCACTGGGACTGGTCGGCGTTCTCATCATCCTTCGACCGGGGATGGAGGCGTTCGATCCCAATTCGCTCTGGATGCTTCTGGCGATCTTCGGTTTGACGGCGCGCGACCTTGGAACCCGAATTCTGCCTGCGCATATCACTACGGCATTCGTTTCGACGTGGGCCATGCTTTGTCTGGCGCTTTTGGGGCTGGTTCTGATGCCCTTTCAAGGGGGATGGCAGCCGATCGGCGGAACGGTGTGGATCTGGCTGGTCGGTGTCAGCGTTTCTGTCTCGTTCGCGTTTCTCACCATCACGGCGGCGTTGCGAATGGGCGAAGTCTCGTCAATCGCGCCATTCCGCTACACCCGCATCATCTTTGCGCTCGCGATCGCCTATCTGGTTTTTGGCGAAAGCATCGACGGCGCGACGTGGGCCGGCGCAGCTCTGATAATCGGCTCGGGGCTATATGCGTTCTGGCGCGAGCGCAGGATCATGGCCACGTCGACGCGTGTGGTGGCAGGTGCGCGGAAGTAAGTGCGGCGAACCGTAGCCAACCCGCGAAAGACCCAACTGCGACATTCAACTCTGCGACCCGGACTGCTATAGGACGGCCAACCCTAACATCCCACCGGGAGAGACCATGAGCACGATCATCGACATCCACGCCCGCGAAATTCTGGATAGCCGGGGCAATCCGACCGTTGAAGTCGATATTGTCCTCGAGGATGGGACGGAAGGCCGTGCGGCGGTGCCCTCGGGTGCCTCGACCGGCGCGCACGAGGCTGTAGAGAAACGCGACGGCGACAAGTCACGCTACATGGGCAAGGGCGTGCTGGAAGCGGTTGCTGCCGTCAATGGCGAGATTGCCGAGTCGCTGGTCGGATTCGATGCGACCGAGCAGGAAGCGGTCGACGCCGCGATGATCGAACTCGATGGCACCGACAACAAGGGCCGACTGGGCGCGAACGCGATCCTTGGCGTTTCGCTGGCGGTGGCCAAGGCGGCGGCGGCTTATTCCGGTCAGCCGCTTTACCGCTATGTCGGCGGGACTGCGGCGCGGGTGCTGCCAGTGCCGATGATGAACATCATCAATGGCGGCGAACATGCCGACAACCCGATCGACATCCAGGAATTCATGATCATGCCGGTCAGCGCCGCCAATATCCGCGAAGCGGTGCGCATGGGTTCCGAGATTTTCCACACCCTGAAAAATGAACTGTCGGCTGCGGGACTTTCGACTGGGATCGGCGACGAAGGCGGCTTTGCGCCGAATCTTTCATCCAGCCGCGATGCGCTCGATTTCATACTGAAGGCGGTCGAAAAAGCGGGCTATGTGCCTGGCGAAGACATCATGCTGGCGCTCGATTGCGCGTCGACCGAGTATCACAAGGACGGCGCTTATCACATGAAGGGCGAGGACAAGGTTCTGACCTCGGACGAGAACGTCGCCTATCTTCAGGCGCTGGTGCGCGATTATCCGATCCTGTCGATCGAGGACGGCTGCGCTGAAGATGACTGGGACGGCTGGGCGACGCTGACCGAAGTGCTGGGCCACCAGGTCCAGCTTGTCGGTGACGATCTGTTTGTGACCAACCCGGTCCGTCTGGCGCGCGGGATATCCGACAAATGTGCCAATTCGCTATTGGTCAAGGTCAACCAGATTGGCACGTTGTCCGAAACATTGGCCGCAGTCGACATGGCCAATCGCGCTGGCTTTACCAGCGTCATGTCGCACCGCTCGGGCGAAACAGAGGATGCGACCATTGCCGATCTCGCGGTGGCGACGAACTGCGGTCAGATCAAGACCGGGTCGCTGGCGCGCTCCGACCGTCTGGCGAAATACAACCAGTTGATCCGGATCGAGGAGATGCTGGACGAGACTGGAATCTACGCCGGAAAGTCGATCCTGCGGACCTGAAATGGTTTGGGCGCGCCGTCTGTCGGCGCGCCCGAAGGATTTACCGGCAAGCGGCCCGGTAATATGTTCCGTCGCCACGTGCATAAGCACATTGGCTTGTCGCCGAATTCTGGGCGACGATCGTTCCTGCCGAAGCACCCGCCAACGCGGCGATCAACGTCCATTCCTTATCGGCCTTCAGCGCATCAGCGGCGATCAACCCTGCGGCAGCACCCCCGGCTACACCGGCGACAGTGCGCGATTCGGGCGTCATGCCTGCGCAGGCCGACAGCAGCAGCGTCGCAGCACCACACATTGCAATAACTGAGTTCTTCATTGGTGTTTCTTCCTTTTCATAGTCTCGCGGCACAGGCGAGCACCGCGCCCCGCCAAGTGAGCATGACGGTTATGGTCCTACTGCGAAAATACCAACTGTGTTCCTGTTATCCCATATCAAGCGCGGGGTTACGCCGGGGCCGCGACGGTTACTGAGCGCTTTGTCGCCGCTTCACGCAGGGCCGGACACTTTGCGGCGCTCCAGCTCTCCCGGTCGGCTGACCCGGCCGCCGCCTACGGGTGCGGCAACCCCGGTCGTGCCGGGCGCTGAAGTCGGCAGGCCACGCAGCGCACGAACGGCAAGATAGGCGAACGCCTGCGCCTCAAGCATGTCGCCATCCAGCCCCACGTTTTCGACAGGCTCGACGGGACAACCCGCCAATGCCGCGATCATCTCCATCAATCCGGGGTTCTTGCGCCCGCCACCCGTGACCAGAAGGCGAGACAGCGTGGACGGGCAGTGCTCCAGCGCCTTGGCGACTGCCCCCGCCGTTCCCGCGCCAAGCGTGGCAACGGCGTCGGCGGTAGCGAGACCGGACACCAGGTCCGTCCATTCCGAAAAGTCGTCGCGATCAAGCGATTTCGGCGGGACCTTCGGGAAATAAGACTGCCGCGCAAGCATTTCATCGAGAACATCGGCATCGACGACACCCGCTAATGTCAGCGCACCATCCGCATCCATCCGCTGCCCAAGCCGCGCGAAAACCAGATCGTCGATTTTCGCATTGCCGGGTCCGGTGTCGAAGGCCAGACAAGCGCCCGCCGTATCCGCGCGCGGCTTTGTCGGATCGAGCCAGGTCAGATTCGCCACGCCGCCGATATTGAGAAAGGCAATCGGTTCGCGCGCACCGATCCAGCGTGCGAGGGCAAAATGGTAGAACGGTGCCAGCGGCGCACCCTGCCCGCCCAAAGTCATGTCGTTGGAGCGGAAATCCCAGACGACAGGGCGACCCAGCACTTCGGCCAATATCGCGCCGTTGCCAGCCTGAAACGTGCGCCCCTCTTGCGGCAAATGGCTCAGGGTCTGGCCGTGAAAGCCGACAAGCTCCGCCTCGGGAAATCCCGACAGGATTTCAGCGTGGGCGGTCTCCACCACCTCGGCGGCGGCTTCGACTTCGGGTCCTTCCATCTTGCCAAGTGCGGCGCGCAGAACCGCGCGCTCTGCATCGCTATAGGCGCGGAAAGCACTTTCTCCGAACTCAATTACCTGGTGGCCGTCGGTTTTCAGAAGCGCCGCGTCGACACCGTCCAGCGATGTGCCCGACATCGCCCCCAAGCTCCAGATTGGCTGCCTGTCCGTCATGGCTTTCCCTCGGCTTGCCGCGCCAGTATAGAAAAGCGCGCCGATCTGATCCTCACGGCGCGAAGCATAGACGAGACAGCATGACCTACCACCCGAAATCCGATTTTCTGGCGACGATCATCGCACGCGGTTTCCTGGCCGACTGCACCGATCTGCAAAGCCTCGACGACGCCCTGATTTCCGGAGTGGTGCCCGCCTATATCGGTTACGACGCCACGGCCAAATCGCTGCACGTCGGACATCTTCTGAACATCATGCTTCTGCGGTGGTTCCAGAAGTCCGGCGGCAAGCCGATCACGCTGATGGGCGGCGGCACCACAAAGGTCGGCGATCCGTCGTTCCGGGCCGAAGAACGCCCGCTTCTGACGCCCGAAGCCATCGACGAGAACATCGCCGGAATGCAAGTCGTTTTCGAGCGTTTCCTCGACTATTCCGACGGCCCGACCGGCGCGCTGATGCTGAACAACGCGGAATGGCTGGACAACCTGAACTACCTCGATTTCCTGCGTGACATCGGGCGACATTTCTCGGTCAACCGGATGCTTTCATTCGAATCGGTGAAGTCCCGACTGGATCGCGAGCAGTCGCTGTCGTTCCTCGAATTCAACTACATGATCCTGCAAGCTTATGATTTCCTTGAGCTGAACCGTCGTTACGGCTGCTTGTTGCAAATGGGCGGTTCGGATCAATGGGGTAACATCATCAATGGTATCGACCTGACGCGGCGCGTTCTCGACCACGAGATATTCGGGCTGACAACGCCGCTACTGACGACTTCGGACGGGCGTAAGATGGGCAAAAGTCAGGGCGGCGCGATCTGGCTGTCTGCCGACATGCTGTCGCCCTACGAATTCTGGCAATTCTGGCGCAACACGACCGACGCGGACGTTGGCCGGTTCCTGAAACTCTACACCGAACTGCCGCTTGACGAGTGCGAACGGCTGGGCGCGCTTCACGGCTCGGAGATCAACGAGAGCAAGATCATTCTGGCCAACGAGGTGACGCTGCTGTTGCACGGCGCGAAGGCCGCCGAAGCGGCAGAGGGCACCGCGCGCGAGGTCTTCGAGAAGGGCGGCGTCGGTGACGACCTGCCGACGCTCGATCTTACGGCGGAGGACATCGGCGACGGTATCTCGATCGTGCAGCTTCTGGTCAAGTCGGGGCTTGCCAAATCGGGCAAGGACGCCAAGCGACTGATCGCGGAAAACGGCGCACGGATTGACGATGCGCCGCTGACCGACGCCGGACTGATGCTTGGGACGGAGGCGTTGATGACGCCGGTGAAACTCAGCGCGGGCAAGAAGCGGCACGCGCTAGTGCGGTTGGGTTCTTAGTCCCAGCCAACTGCCCTTGGCGATTTCCGCGCGTGAATTGGCGTGGCTACCGGCAATCTGGCCGTCCTGACCTGATCTAATTAAGCATCCACTCGCCGTCGGGAAAGAACGCATGATAGGCGAAGGCGAACATCACGTCATGGGGGACGTCGTTGCCGCTTGCGTCGCGCACCCGGATCGTCCCGACGTCGCGCCCATCGGCTACGCCGGAAGTGTCAAGCGCCGACGCCTGCCCGCTGTTCCACGATATCGTCACGCCAGCTTCGGTGACCTCGCGTTCCTTTGCCAGCCGTTCCAGCGGCCATGCCCGATCGCCGACCCGGACCACGCGCGCCAGAGGTAGAACGCCGTGGGGTGGCATTTCGCCGTCATACAGGAACGGGCGGCTGGAACTGTCGTATCCGACGTAGGGATTGCGCCCGTATTGACGGGGCAAATTCGGTTGATCCATGACCAGTCCGTCTGGATTGCGCGCGCGAAACTCCGACCAGCTTTCCATCCAGGTCGGAAGCTGGGTGAGTTGCACCCCCGTCATCTCGCCGACGATGCCCTCGCCAATCGCCTGCTGCCACCAACTTTCGGTCTGGCGGTCATACATCACCATGTCGGAATTCCTGAGCTTGCCGGACACGCCGAAACTCAAGGTCTGCCCGTCAACGCGGCGATCGAACGTGATGCCGGAATTGCACAAGGGACAGAACGTGACGGCAACAGGCACGCCGTCGATCTCGTCATTCACGATCTCGTGCCATGTCAGGTAGCGGATCGGATACGCCCGCGGCGTCGAGCCGTCGAGTTCGACGGTGATGACCGGTTCGCGTTCGCCCAGACGGGATTCTTTGGGCACGGCGATGAAGCTGACCTCGTCGAGTGCCGGTATGCCGTCCTTGGGCGGCCCTCCCGACAAAATTTCGACCCAACTTTCAATGCTGCGCTTGCTGAAATCGGTGTTCGGCCACTCGTTTCGCCAGAAATCCGGATTTGCCATGGCAGTCGCACTACTCCACAGAATGGCAATTGCAGCGATCAGGGCTGTCAGGCGCATGTCTCGGTCCTCCTTGAACACGTGGCGCTTGAACGATGACAGACCTGCGCGGCGCGGCATAGACCACCTCACAAGGGGTTGATGGCGCGTGCCTTCCCCGGCTTGACGGCCTTTGGCATCTCCGTGATACCGGCGCCATGTCCGACACCGCACCGATCACCGACAGCCATTGTCACCTGGATTTCCCTGATTTCAACGGCGAGGTCGCTGCGTTGATCGACCGTGCCGCGCGGCGCGGCGTTCACCGAATGGTGACGATCTGCACCCGGCTGAGGCTGGAACCGCAAGTCCGCGCACTGGCCGAGGCCCATGTCCCGGTCTTTTATGCCGCCGGAACGCACCCGATGTCGGCGGCCGACGAACCGATGGCGACCGTCGATGAACTTGTCGCACTCGCCCGCCATCCGAAATTCGTCGGGATCGGCGAAAGCGGTCTAGATTACCACTACACAGCCGACAGCAAGGACGTTCAGCAAGAGAGTTTGCGCGTGCATATCGAAGCCGCTCGTCAGACCGGCCTGCCGCTTATCATCCACGCCCGCGACGCCGATGACGACATGGCGCGCATCCTTTCAGATGAGCATCGCGCCGGGGCTTACACCTGCGTCATGCATTGCTTCTCGTCCGGGCCGCAATTGGCCGAAAGCGCGCTTGATCTCGGGTTTTATCTCTCGATTTCTGGCATTGCCGCTTTCCCGAAAAGCCAGGACTTGCGCGACATCTTCGCCGCAGCACCGCTTGAGCGCATTCTCGTCGAGACCGACAGCCCCTACCTCGCGCCGCCGCCCAATCGCGGAAAGCG
Organism: Paracoccaceae bacterium; assembly: GCA_037968835.1. Classification (GTDB taxonomy): domain Bacteria; phylum Pseudomonadota; class Alphaproteobacteria; order Rhodobacterales; family Rhodobacteraceae; genus JBBKWG01. Next base: position 4,955 of record JBBKWG010000021.1, on the reverse strand, counting down.
CAACGAGCCGTCGTATGTCGCCGATACCGCGCGCATCGGGGCCGAGGTGTTCGGGCTCGACTATGCGGATTTCGCCGCCGCGACCGAGGCAAATTTCGACCGTCTGTTTGCAAAGGCCGCGGCATGGCAACGCTGACGTTCACGATCCTTGGCTGCGGATCGTCGGGGGGTGTGCCGCGTGTTGGCGGACATTGGGGCGATTGCGACCCGGACAACCCAAAGAACACGCGGCGGCGTTGCTCTCTGCTGGTCGAGCGCACCGATGGAGCGGGCATCACCCGTGTGTTGATCGACACCGCGCCCGATCTGCGCCAACAGCTACTCGATGCAGGCGTCGGGCAACTCGACGCGGTCGTTTACACCCACAGTCACGCCGACCACGTCCACGGCATCGACGATTTGCGGATGATCGTCTTCAACCAGCGTGGCAGGCTCGCGGTCTGGGCCGACGGAACCACCCAGGAACGGCTGTTCGCCAGCTTCGGCTACGCGTTCGTCCAGCCCGAGGGATCGCCCTATCCTCCGATCCTCGACATGCATTCCATCAAGGGTGATGTCGCAATCGAAGGGGCCGGCGGGCGCATCACGCTCACCCCGTTCAAGGTCGCCCACGGGATGATCGACGCGCTTGGGTTCAGGATCGGCAATCTGGCTTATCTGCCCGACGTTGCGGAAATATACGATGCGTCGTGGGAGGTTTTGCGCAATCTCGACGTCTGGATTGTCGATGCCCTCCGGCGCACGCCGCACCCCACGCACGCCCACCTTGAAAGGTCGCTGGAATGGATCGCGCAGGCTGCGCCGAAACGCGCGGTTCTGACCAATATGCACATCGACCTCGACTACGAGACGGTGCTGGCCGAGACCCCCGACAACGTCGAACCGGCCTATGACGGCATGCAGATCGTCATGGACGACTGATCCGCGATGCAGGCTCTCCTCGATGTCATTCTTCCGGTCTTTCTGGTCATGGGTTTCGGATATGTCGCCGTCTGGCGCGGGCTTTTCAGCGAGGCCGGTGTCGACGGGCTGATGAAATTCACCCAGGGCTTCGCGATCCCGTGCCTGCTGTTTCGCGCCATCTCGACGCTTGATCTCGGCGCGAATTTCAATGCACCGCTTTTGATCAGTTTCTATTTCGGCGCCACCGTCGGCTTTTTCGCCGGGTTTCTCGGGGCGCGCTACATCTTCAAACGCGACTGGCCCGATAGCGTTGCGATTGGCTTTTGCTGCCTGTTTTCGAACTCGGTGCTGCTTGGCCTGCCGATCACCGAGCGTGCCTATGGTCCGGACGCTTTGGCCGGAAACTACGCGATCATCGCGCTTCATGCGCCGTTTTGCTACATGCTGGGCGTCACCGCGATGGAGATTGCGAACAACCGCGCAGGCGGCGTGACAAGGACGGCGATGCGCGTGCTGGGTGCCATGTTCCGCAATGCGCTGGTGATCGGAATCGCACTGGGGTTTGCTGTGAATCTGAGCGGGCTGACCCTGCCCGGTGTGGTCACGGATGCCATTGATCTGATGGTGCGGGCAGCATTGCCAGCCGCGCTTTTCGGACTTGGCGGGGTTATGGTGCGCTATCGCCCCGAGGGCGATCTGAAAACGATTGCAATGGTTTGCGCGATCTCGCTGGTCTTGCATCCGGCGATTGTCTGGGCCAGCGGCTCGGCACTTGGGCTTGATCGCGACGCGTTCCGCTCGGCGGTTCTGACAGCGACGATGGCCCCCGGTGTGAACGCCTATATCTTCGCAAACATGTATGGCGCCGCACGGCGTGTCGCGGCGTCATCGGTGCTGATCGCAACCGCGCTTTCGCTGATCACGATCTGGCTCTGGTTGCTGATTCTGCCATAATCGTGCGCCGCGTTAACCGAATTAATACCCTGATTGCGCCCATACTGGGACACAAAGCCATCGCTTTATAAGCATCGGAGGATCAGGAGACATGTCGATGACCACCGTCGTACCATTTCCAAGCCTAAAGCAGCCGATAGCGGAGAAATTCCGCGTTGACGCAAATCCTCTGACGTTCTTCGTGCACTTGCGGCGCACGACGCTGATCGCCCATCTTGGGTGTCCGCAGGGACACGGCCCGCAGCGAACCGAGAAGATCGGCAAGCGCTGAACTCGCAACCCGCGCCGCAATGCAACCTTCCCCCAGTGCCGAAGATTGACAGGACTGCTTCCGTGATGTGACTGTCTTCCGTGGCGGGGGACACCGAATGCGACTGATCACGAACACGCGGCGGAATGTGACCGAGGCGTCCGACGACATCCCGTTTCCAAGTATTGACGCCAAAACTCCCCTTCGACTTCTGGCTCAATGTCCTCAGGCAGCCGAAACGCCGCTTCTGACCTCAGACGATCTTGCCAAACGCACCGGAACCCGCGCCGTTCACGTCAAAGACGAACGTGCCCGCATGGGGCTTGGCAGCTTCAAGGCGCTCGGTGCCGCCTATGTCATTGCTCACGACGCGGTCGCAATCAGTGCGGAGCGACCTGAAACAGCGCTGGTTGGCCAGACCTATGTTACCGCAAGTGCCGGCAATCACGGGCTTTCCGTAGCTGCCGGCGCGCGGGCGTTCGGGGCGAAAGCGGTCATCTATCTTGCCGAAACCGTTCCCGAAGCGTTTGCCGAGCGACTGCGAGCCAAAGGCGCCGAGGTGTTCCGCGAGGGCGCGATTTACGAGGGCAGCATGGCCGCAGCCGAACAAGCCGCCTGCGACAACGGCTGGACACTTCTGTCGGACAGTTCGTGGCCCGGTTACACCGAAATTCCGCACCGCCTGATGGAAGGCTATCTGGCGATGATCGCTGAAGTCGCGACCAGTCTTGGTGACGCTCCGAGCCATATCTTGTTGCAGGCCGGCGTTGGCGGTATGGCCGCGTCGGTCGCCGCCTATGCGCGCGCCCTTTGGGGTGCGACCCCGACGATCATCGTCGTCGAACCGGAATGGGCGCCCGCCCTGCAAGCCTCGATCGAAGCCGGACATGCGGTTGTCACTGAAGGCCCCGCGTCGTCGATGGGCAGGCTTGATTGCAAGATTCCGTCGCTGATCGCGCTCAAGGGGTTGATGCGGGATGCCGATTTCTTCGCGACGATCTCTGAAAACGAAGCCGCTGACGCTATGCCGATCCTGACCGCCGCTGGATTGGAGACGACGCCGTCCGGCGGTGCGGGACTTGCGGCGGTGATTGCCGCAACTTCCGAACAACGCCAGATGCTCGGACTGGACGAAACCTCGACAATCCTCGCCTTCCTCAGCGAAGGACCGGAAAGTTGAGCGCGCGCGGATTTCCGGTTCAGGAGTATCGCAACCGGACGGCCCGCGCCCAGTCCGCGATGGCGTCCGTCGGGTTTGGCGCGCTGTTGCTGACGAGCGAGGTTGAACTGCGGTATTTCGCCGGTTTCCTGACGCGGTTCTGGGAAAGCCCGACGCGACCCTGGTTTCTTGTCCTGCCTGCCAAGGGTGATCCGATCGCGGTCATCCCGGCGATTGGCGCGCTGTTGATGGCGCGGGGTTGGATTGCCGACATCCGCACCTGGCGCGCGCCCGACTACAGCGACGACGGCATCGGTTTGCTGGCCGAAACCTTGCAAGAGGTCGCCGGAAATAGCGGAGCCATCGGGGTGCCAGACGGCATCGAAACCCATATTCGCATGCCGTTTGGCGACTTCGAACGACTGAAATCACTGCTGGGTGCAGAGCGATTTCGCGGCGATCAGGGTCTTGCGCGCAATCTCCGCGAGATCAAGTCCGAAGGTGAAATCGACAAGATACGGACGGCCTGCCACATTGCCGGACGGGCCTTTGCGCGAGTTCCCGAGATAGCAAGTGTCGGGCAACCGCTGTCGCAGATCTTTCGCGACTTTCAGCGGATTTGCCTGGACGAGGGCGCGGACTGGGTGCCCTACCTCGCGGGCGGTGCCGGTTCTGGTGGCTACGACGACGTGATCTCTCCTTCGACAGAGGATCCGCTGGAAAACGGCGATATCCTGATGCTCGACACCGGCTTGATCTGGGACGGCTACTTCTGCGACTTCGACAGAAACTGGTCGCTCGGCTCCGCCTCGGACACGTCGCGGCGCGCCCACGACGCGCTGGTCGAGGCGGTCGATGCTGCCGCCGCACTTGCCAAACCCGGCGCAGCCGCCGCCGATCTTTTCCACGCGATGGACGCACGCCTGACCGGGGGTGCCGGTGGATCTGACGCGGGGAGGCTGGGACATGGCCTGGGGATGCACCTGACCGAGGGCCTGTCGCTGATCCCTGCCGACCGCACGGTTCTGGAACCGGGCATGGTGCTGACGCTGGAACCCGGAATCAGCACCGTCGACGGACGTATCATGGTGCATGAAGAAAACATCGTGATCCGCGAACACGGACCAGAATTCCTGTCGCCGCGCATCGTCGACCTGCCGGAGATCGCGATGTGAGCGCCCTGCCCTACACACGCACCGCGCCAGACGCCTCAGCACTTGGTCTTATCGTCCTGCAATCCGACGAGACGATCGAGATGGATTTCCGGCGTCTTGTCCCGGCAAGCCTCAATCTGCTGACCAGCCGGGTGCCGAGCGGGCTGGAAGTGAGTGAAGCCTCGCTGTCGGCGATGGAGGGCCACCTGAAATTCGCCGCCACGCTTTTCCCGCGCGGCATGACGTTCGCGGCGGTTGGATATGGCTGCACGTCGGGCACATCGGTGATCGGACCCGCCCGTATCGCCGATCAGGTCATGGCCGGGGTCGATACGAAAGCGGTAACCGAACCGGTGTCGGCGCTGATCGCGGCCTGTCGCGGGCTTAGTATTGAGCGCCTCGGAATCCTGTCGCCCTATGTCGCGTCGGTCTCGATACACTTGCGCCGCGTGCTGGCGTCAAACGGGATCGAAACCCCCGTTTTTGCCTCGTTTGACGAGGCCGAGGAAGCCGCCGTCGCACGCATCGACCGCGC
>JBBKWG010000020.1:0-12503 GCA_037968835.1 Paracoccaceae bacterium | reverse complement strand
ATTTTCACCAAAGACGATCAACGAGTACTTTTCGCCCATATTCCAAAGACCGCAGGAATATCGATCTATCTTGCGTTCGTCGCTGCAGGCTGGAGGATTTCGAACTACAAGCATCGAACAACCCCCCGCTCTGCCGGTGCGATGCTGAAAGAAAAGTATGGCGTGGAAAGTTTTCCAGTGGATGGTCGCACGTTTCTCTATCCACACGCGATCCAACATGCACCGCATTTCATCTGGCGGCACTGGGGTGAGTTCGACGACAGTTTTGCTGTCATCCGTCACCCGAGTGACCGACTGCTGTCCTCGCTGCGTTATCGACTTGACTGGCAAAAAAAACGTGCCCGCCCTCACGACTCTGTGGATGCGAAAGTCCAGTCGCTTCTCAAGTCGAATTGGTGGGTCTGGATGAAAGTCGGCGGGCACCTTGTGCCTCAGCACCATTTCGTTGCCGCTGACACAGTTCTCTTCAGGTTCGAAGATTCCTGGCAGAAACAGCTCTGCGACAGGTTTGGTCTTGATCTGGAAAACTTTCCAAAAGTGAACGTGTCGAAAAAAAACGAAATGGTGTTCAATAATGAAACCGAAGTCGCGATCCGAAGAAGGTATGCGAAGGATTTCGCGCTGTTCGGCTATGAATAATCTGAAGGAATCGGAGTTCACGTCATGAGAATCGCATTCATCGGTCTGGGCAACATGGGCGCTCCGATGGCCAGAAATCTGGTAAAGGCCGGTCACGACGTGACAGGTTTCGACACCGCCGCCCCGATGCCCGAAGGCGTTACCGCCGCTGAAAATGCGCGCACTGCCGCCGGGGGCGCTGAAATTGTCGTAACGATGCTGCCCAACGGCGAGATATTGCGACTTGTCGCGGATGAAATCATGTCGGCGATGGCTCCGAATGCGATCCTCCTCGATTGCTCGACCGTCGACGTGGAAAGCGCGCGTAGGGTTGCCGATCAGGCCGTGGCGGCAGGTCTTCGTGCGCTGGACGCTCCGGTCTCGGGCGGGGTCGGCGGGGCCGAGGGGGGAACTTTGACATTCATGGTCGGCGGCAGCGACGACGCGTTCGCGGACGCCCGAACGCTGTTTGACGTCATGGGTCAGAAGGCCGTCCACTGCGGACCCTCGGGCAATGGTCAGGCGGCCAAGATCTGCAACAACATGATCCTCGGAGTGACGATGATCGTGACCTGCGAAGCATTTGCGCTGGCCGACAAGCTGGGCCTTGACCGACAGGCAATGTTCGACGTCGTGTCCACCTCGTCGGGCTATAGCTGGTCGATGAACGCGTATTGCCCGGCCCCCGGCATCGGCCCGAAATCACCCGCCGACAACGAATACAAACCTGGCTTTGCCGCTGAACTTATGCTGAAAGACCTGCGCCTCAGCCAACAAGCGGCCGAGGCCGTTGACGCCGACACACCGATGGGTGCGCGGGCGCGCGACCTTTATGCCCAATTCGTCGAGGCGGAAGACGGCAGGGGCCGCGATTTCTCGGCCATGCTGCCGCGGTTTGAGAAACGCCGACGAAGCTGACACTTTTAATGCGCCGCGCCGCTCGCCTGTTTCTCGGGGAACAGCCAGCCGAAAACCGGCGCGATTCCCCTTGTCACGATCGGGATCAACGCCAGCCCGAGCAGGACGCCAACCACCCCGTCAATTGCCGCCGTCACGATCCATTCAATAGCGCCTTCCGCCCATCCCACCGCCTCTGCCGCCGCCACGGCGATGTGATGGATCGTCTCGAACGGCCAATGCCAGCCCAGCACCTCCAGCCCGTGAACGATGATGTTTCCACCAACCCAAAGCATCGCCGCCGTCCCGATCACTGAAATGATCGTCAGCAGCGTCGGCATCGCCTTGACCAGCCACCGCCCGAACGTCCGTGTCGCCGACAGCCGTCCGATCTGGCTGAGCGACAGCCCGACGTCGTCCATCTTCACAAGGATGGCCACAGCCCCGTAGACCAGCGTCGTGATCCCGACTGCGACCATGGCAAGGATCAGACCCGATGTGAGCCAGTAATCGCTTTCGATGGCGGACAGCGAAATTGTCATGATTTCGGCCGACAGGATGAAGTCGGTCTTTATCGCGCCTTTGACCCGCTTTTCCTCCAGATGCGCGGCACTCAGCACTTCGGCCTCCTGGGTGTGGCTCTCGGGATGGGGATTAAGCGCGTGCCAGATTTTCTCGGCACCCTCGAAACTCAGATAGCAGCCTCCGAGCATCAGAAGTGGCGTGATGAGCCACGGCAGGAAGGCGTTCAGTAGCAACGCGGCCGGAAGCAGTATGATCAGCTTGTTGAAGAACGAAGCCCGCGCGATCTTCCAGACGATCGGTAATTCACGCGCCGCTGGAAGCCCGGTGACGTATTTCGGAGTTACCGCCGCGTCGTCGATGACAACGCCCGCCGCCTTTGCGCCCGCCTTGGCGGCATCGTCCAGCACTGTCGCGCCGACCTTTGCCCCGACCTTTGCCGCCTGCCCGGCGATATCATCGACCTGCGTCGCCGCCAGTTTGGCAATCGCAGCCACATCGTCCAGAAGCGCCAGCAGACCGCTCATTTATTCTTATCTCCGCTTTTGCGCCGTATCCAAACGCGCTTTTACATCCGTAGAACTCGCGTCCTGCCTCAAGCCGCGCATCGTCGCAAGCAGCAGACGGCGCAAATTATCGAAGCCGGCAAGTCGCGACTGTCGAACCGATCCAAAATACCTCGTTGCAGCCCACCCGACATAGGATAGACCTGAAGGACTTGAGGACAACCAAAACCTCATGTGTATCCGGGAACGATGATGGAGCGTCTATTTCAGTCGCCTACCGACCCTACGTTCATTCAGAACCCTTACCGTTTTTATCAGCGCGCGCGGGCGCTTGGGGATTTCGTGTTCTGGGAAGACTTCGATCTGCCAGTGGCAACGACCCACGAGGCGGTAAACGCGGTGATGAAGCACCGCAGCCTTGGTCGCGCCATGCCGGCCGAACTGAAAAAGACGGTTCCCGAGGCGCTGAAGCCGTTCTACGACATCGACGACCACTCGATGCTGGAACTGGAACCCCCCGACCACACCAGATTGCGCGGTCTTGTTCTGCGGGCTTTCACCAAGGGTCACCTTCTGCACCTTGGGCCGCAGATCAGCCAGATTTCGGATGCGCTGATAGATGAATTCCCCGCCGACCCTTTCGATTTCCTGGAAGCGTTCGCACAAAAGCTGCCGGTCATCATCATCGCGCGGTTTCTTGGCATCCCCGAGGAAATGGGCCCCGAACTGCTGGCCTGGTCGAATGCGATGGTGGCCATGTATCAGGCACGGCGCACGCCCCAGATCGAAGCCGCCGCAGCCACCGCCGCGTCGGAATTCTCGGACTATCTGTCGGACTACATTGATCGGCGACGCGCGGAACCGGCGGGCGATCTGATCTCGGAACTGATTGCGGTCGAGACCGAAGGCGCGCGGCTTTCGGGTAAGGAACTGATTTCCACCTGTATCCTGTTGCTGAATGCCGGGCACGAGGCGACGGTTCATTCGTTGGGCAAGGCGGTCTGGCATCTTGCCGATTTCCCCGAGCGCGCGCTGACAATTGATCCCGAAAACATCGCGGCAACGGTCGAGGAGTGTCTGCGCTTCGATCCGCCGCTGCACATGTTCACCCGCTACGTCTACGATCCGGTGACGCTGCTCGATCAGCCATTTCAGCGTGGTGACGTAGTCGGCTGCCTGCTGGGGTCGGCGTGTCGCGACGATGCGGTCTGGCCCGATGGCGACGTATTCGACCCGTTCCGGATGACCCGCGCCCATACCGCGTTCGGGGCGGGCATTCACTTCTGTGTCGGCGCACCCCTCGCGCGGCTTGAACTTCAGATTGCCCTGCCGATCCTGTTCGCGCGCTGCCCGAACCTTCGGGTGGCCGAGCCGCCGAGAATCGCGAACCTCTATCACTTTCACGGACTCGAAGCGCTTCAGGTTCAGGTCTAGCGATCCGCGAACATCAGATCGGCAGCATGGTGGAATACTTGATCTCTTCCATCGAAAGCAGCGCCGTGACGTTATAGATCTGCACTTCCGAGATCAGCGCCTGATAGAACTCGTCATAGGCCCGAGCGTTGCGCACACGTACTTTCAGGATATAGTCGATATCCCCCGCCAGGCGATGCGCCTCCAGAACTTCAGGGCGTGATTTCAATGCCTTGAGGAACTTCGCCTGCCAACCCGCCTCGTGCGCGGAGGTTCGGATCAGCACGAAAAAGCACGCCTCGAATCCCAACGCGTCGGCATCCAGCAGCACCGTTTGCTGACCGATTACACCGGCTTCGCGCATCTTCTTGATCCGGTTCCATACCGGCGTCTTGGAGGAGCCAACCAACTTGGCGATGTCATCCAGGGATTGCGATGCGTCGCGCTGCATCTCTCCAAGAATTTTCCGATCAAGATCGTCTATCCGAACTGCCATTCCTCATCCCCGACTTTTCACGCGATTTCGTCCTTGTTGGCGATCAGCCTAGAACATTCGTCCTTATTCACAAGCGCATACTGCCAATTCCCGGAAGAATATTCTATATAATAGATCAGAATCGGAGATCTTGAATGAAGCATTTTCCCATCTTCCTTGCCGTCGCGGGCCGACACATCGTTATTTCGGGCGGTGGAGAGGCTGCTGTCGCCAAGCTGAGACTGCTTCTGAAGACCGAAGCACGCCTGACGGTGTTCGCCGATAACCCACTCCGCGAAATCGAACAATGGGCCGACGCGGGTAAACTGACGCTGGTACGGCGTGCAGTAGAATCCGGCGACGCGGCGGGTGCGGTCTTGTTCTACGCCGCCAACGATGACGACGGCGAGGATGCGCGGGTTGCTGCGCTGGCGCGGGCGGATGGCGCTTTGGTCAACTGGGTCGACAACCTCGACGAAAGCCAGTTCATCACGCCTGCCATCGTCGATCGCGACCCGGTAACCGTCGCCATCGGCACGGAAGGCGCGGCCCCGGTTCTGGCGCGCGCGATCAAGGCTGATCTGGAAGAACGTCTGCCCCGCGCGCTTGGCACCATGGCACGGATCGGCAAGGCGTTCCGCTCGGTCGCCGATGCGCTGCCGATGGGGCGAGCGCGGCGCGATTTCTGGTCCGACTATTACTTTAGCGACGGTCCGAAAGCCTATGATGCGGAAGGGGAAACCGGTTTACGGGAGAGTCTCGACAAGTTGCTGGCGCGCTATCTCGGGAAAGTCGCTGAAACCGGCCACGTCACCTTTGTCGGTGCTGGTCCGGGCGATCCGGAGCTGCTGACACTGAAGGCCCGCAACGCGTTGCACGAGGCCGATGTCGTCATCCACGACCGTCTGGTGACAGCCGAAATTCTGGAACTGGCGCGCCGCGAGGCCCGCATCATCGACGCCGGAAAGGAAGGCTTTGGCCCTTCCATGCAGCAATCCGACATCGATGCGCTGATTGTCGAGCACGCCAGAAGCGGCGCGCATGTGGTCCGGCTCAAGTCAGGCGATGCGACGATATTCGGGCGTCTGGACGAGGAAATGGACGCCTGCGACAGTGCCGGTATTCCTTTCAGCATCATTCCGGGCATCACCTCCGCCTCCGCTGCCGTCGCCTCGATTGGACAGAGCCTGACCAAACGCGGGCGCAATGCCTCGGTCCGTTTTGTCACCGGGCACGACATGCAGGGCTATGCCGAACAGGACTGGCGCAGTCTTGCCGCACCCGGACAGGTTGCCGCCGTTTACATGGGCAAGAAGGCGTCGCGCTTCGTGCAGGGACGCCTGATGATGCACGGTGCATCGCCGGATACGCCGGTCACGGTGGTCGAAAACGCCTCGCGCCGCGATCAGCGCACCCTCGGCACCACACTCGCCCGCTTGTCGGACGACCTGAGCACCGCAAACATGAACGGCCCTGCCCTGATCCTTTACGGTCTCGCCCCGCGCGCGGCCAACGCTGTCATCGAAACACTGCCCGCACAGGAGATCGCGCTATGACCCGTCGCCCGTTCGAACCGAAAGTCGTGACTGCAAACGCCCTGCTGGAAGGTGACGCCGTCTGGCTGACCGAAGACGATCGCTGGACCCGGAATATCGACGAAGCCGAACTGATCGACGACGAAGCGGTTGCCGAAGACCGGCTGATCTTCGCGATCCAGCAGTCGCGCATCGTCGTTGGCGCATATCTTGCCGACGCCAAACCGGCAGCCAAGGGCCCCGCGCCAACGCACTTCCGCGAGGTGTTTCGCACCCGTGGTCCCTCGAATTACGCCCACGGCAAACAGGCCGGAGAATAAGATGTATCATTACAATGAATTCGACCGGGATTTCGTGCGCGAGCGTGTCGACCAGTTCCGCGCGCAAGTTGAACGGCGGATCGACGGCAGCCTGACCGAGGACGAATTCAAGCCGCTGCGCCTGATGAACGGCCTCTATCTGCAACTCCACGCCTATATGCTGCGGGTCGCAATCCCCTATGGAACGCTCAACAGCACGCAGATGCGGCAACTCGCGATGATCGCCTCGCGGTGGGACAAGGGCTATGGCCACTTCACGACCCGCCAGAACGTCCAGTATAACTGGCCGAAATTACTGGATGTTCCCGACATGCTGGAGGCGCTGGCCGACGTCGGAATGCACGCGATCCAGACGTCCGGCAACACGATCCGCAATGTGACGGCCGATCATTTCGCCGGTGCCGCCGCCGATGAAATCGAGGATCCGCGGCCTGTCGCCGAGCTTTTGCGCCAGTGGTCGACCGATCACCCCGAATTTCAGTTCCTGCCGCGCAAGTTCAAGATCGCGGTCACCGGTTCGTCCAATGACAGGGCGGTGACGAAATCGCACGATATTGGCCTGCGCATGGTCAGGAATGACGCTGGCGAGCCCGGCTTCGAAGTGATTGTCGGAGGCGGTCTTGGCCGCACCCCGATGATCGGCAAGGTCATCCGCGATTTTCTCCCCAAGGAAGATCTGCTGCCTTATGTCGAAGCCATCGTCAGCGTCTATAATCTGCTTGGGCGCCGGGACAACAAATACAAAGCCCGCATCAAGATAACCGTCGCTGAAAACGGTCTGGAGACGATCCGCGATCTGGTCGAGACGCGGTTCACCGAAGTGCGCCCGGACTTCGGCGGCTTCGATCAGGAACTGCTGACACAGATCGAAGCGCAGTTTGCGCCGCCCCCGTTCCGGGTGGCCGAAACCGACGCATTCGACGCACACCGCGATGCGAACGCTGCGTTCCGGTCATGGACCGACACCAACCTCAGCGATCACCGCGCACCGGGCTACGCCATCGTTTCTGTCTCGCTGAAAGCGCACGGAGCGACGCCCGGAGACGCGACTGCCGAGCAGATGCTGGCACTTGCGGATATCGCCGAACGCTTCGGCCACGACGAACTGCGGATCAGCCACGAGCAGAACGTGATCCTGCCGCACGTTCACAAGTCGGATCTGCCCGAGGTCTACGCGGTCCTGCGCAACAACGGACTTGCGACCGCCAACATCGGACTGATCAGTGACATCATCGCCTGCCCCGGTATGGATTATTGCGCACTGGCGACGGCACGTTCGATCCCGGTGGCGCAACAGATCGCGCTCCGCTTCGACGAACTGAAGCTGGAGCATGAAATCGGCGCGCTGAAGATCAAGATTTCGGGCTGCATCAACGCCTGCGGTCACCATCATGTTGGTCATATCGGCATCCTCGGCCTCGACCGCGCGGGAGTCGAAAACTACCAGATCACCCTTGGCGGCGATGGCACCGAAACCGCGACCATCGGCGAACGCGCTGGCCCAGGCTTCGCATACGACGAAATCGTCCCGGCCATCGAGCGCCTGATCTACGCCTACCTCGATCTGCGCGACAGCGAGGACGAGACATTCCTGCAAACCTACCGGCGCCTCGGCCTCGCCCCGTTCAAGGCCGCGCTCTACCCGGAAAAGGATCAGGCCAATGCCGCTTGAAGCCCCCCTCGCCCCCGTCGCGGAACGTGCAAGCGAACTCAATCGCCGCTACGCGCATCACTCCGCCGCCGACGTTCTGGCTCATGCGTTGTCCGACCCGCAGGTCGGCACCGCCGCGCTGGTTTCAAGCTTCGGCGCGGAATCTGTCGTTCTTCTGCACATGGTCTCGGTCATCGACCGCACCACCCCGGTCCTGTTTCTCGATACCGAGATGCTGTTTCCCGAAACGCTCGATTATCAGGTTGAGGTCGCTGAAAAGCTGCGCCTGACGAATGTGCAAATTGTCAGACCCGACCGCGACGCGATATTCCTGAAGGACCCAAACAATCGTCTGCACGTCACGAACCCGGATGCCTGCTGCACCATTCGCAAATCCGAACCGTTGAACGCCGCGCTTCAACCCTATGAGGCGTGGATCACGGGGCGCAAACGCTATCAGGGCGGCAAGCGCGCGGCACTGGAATTCTTCGAGCCCGAGGGCGACGCGCGGGTCAAGATCAATCCGCTGGCGCATTGGAATCCGCGCGACGTTCAGGATTATATCCTGAACAACCGCCTGCCCCGGCATCCGCTTGTGGCCAAGGGCTATCCGTCGCTTGGTTGTGCGCCCTGCACCACCCGTGTGGGCGACGGCGAGGATTTGCGCGCCGGTCGCTGGCGCGGCAAGGCAAAGGACGAATGCGGCATCCATTTCGTGGACGGCAAAGCGGTAAGGGTGCCGGCATGAGCGTTCTGGTGACAGACACCGGATTTGCCGCCGACGACTGGACGCAGGATTTCGTGACCCCCGAACGGCTGGCAGCGAACGTCGACACGCCGGTTGTTGCTGTCGATCTTGCATCGGACGGCGATCCAGGCGTTCTAAAAGATCACTTGGAAGGGATCGACATGATCCGCGTAGATTTCCCCTCGTTCGCCGATGGACGTGGATTCACCATCGCGCGTCGCTTGCGCCTGATGGGGTTTCAGGGGCGCTTGCGTGCTCGCGGTCATGTCATTGCCGATCAATACGCGATGGCACGACGCGCCGGTTTCGACGAGGTCGAGATCGACGATGAACTCGCGGTCCGCCAACCCGAAGACCAGTGGCGCGCCCGCGCGAACTGGAAGGCCCATGACTATCAGTCGCGGCTGCGCGCCTGAGCCACCCCTTTCACCAATCCCAAGACACCGTTAGAGAGGACCGGGGCATCGGCCCCGGTAAATGAACATGACCGAGCAACGACCCGTGAACCAAGCCGCCGCAAAACAGATTACGCTGCCTGACGCCCAGACCGTCACCAGGGTCGATCACTGGACCGATCGTCTGTTTTCGTTCCGCGTGACCCGACCCGCGTCGCTGCGCTTTCGATCCGGCGAATTCGTCATGATCGGCCTGATGGGCGATCCCGACCCGGCGACCGGTCGCCAGAAACCGCTTCTGCGCGCCTATTCCATCGCCTCGCCGTCATGGGACGAAGAACTGGAATTCTATTCGATCAAGGTGCAGGACGGTCCCCTGACCTCGAAACTTCAGCATATCCGGCCCGGCGATCAGATCATCTTGCGCCCCAAGCCCGTGGGAACGCTGGTTCACGACGCTTTGCTTCCCGGCAAGCGCTTGTGGTTTTTCGCCACGGGAACCGGAATCGCCCCGTTCGCATCGCTGATCCGGGACCCGCAGACTTATGAGGATTACGATCAGGTCATCCTGACCCACACCTGCCGCGACGTGGCTGAACTGGAATACGGGCGCCAACTTGTCGAGCATGTCCGCTCTGACGAGATGCTGCGTGAATTGACCGAGGGCGGCGTCGACAAGCTGATTTATTACCCGACGACGACTCGCGAACAAAGCCCGAAGATGGGCCGCGTCACCGATTTGTTGAAATCCGGCGAGATTTTCCGCGATCTGGGCGTGCCAGAGATCAAACCGGAAACCGACCGCGCGATGGTCTGCGGTTCGATTGGACTGAACACGGATCTGAAGGCTGTTCTTGAGGATTTTGGCCTTGAAGAAGGCGCCAATAGCGACCCGAAACATTACGTTGTCGAAAAAGCGTTTGTCGGCTGATCGGTTTGCCTGGACGCCACTAATCGCTATCGCACCTCGCACTGACGGAAAGCGGTTGAAAACCCGTTGATCTAGCCTTATTTTGCGCCTCCTGACCAATGGCAACAAAAGGACGAACACCATCGCTCGCAGACCACACAACGCGCCACCGCAGCGCGATACCGGACCACGCGTCAATGACCGCATTCGCGTACCGGAAATCCGGCTCATCGGAGCCGAAGGAGAGAATATCGGCGTCGTGACGCCAGAACGCGGGATTGAACTGGCGGAAGACGTCGGACTCGATCTCGTTGAAATTTCCCCGAACGCCTCGCCGCCCGTGTGCAAGATCATGGACTTCGGCAAGTTCAAGTATGAACAGCAGAAGCGGGAAAGCGAAGCGCGTCGGAAGCAGAAGATCATCGAGGTGAAAGAGGTCAAATTCCGACCCAACACCGATGTGCACGATTACGACGTGAAGATGCGCAACGTGATGCGCTTTCTCGAGGTCGGCGACAAAGTGAAGATTACGCTTCGGTTCCGGGGCCGCGAAATGGCGCACCAGAACTTGGGTCGCGACCTGCTGGAACGGGTTGCCGAGGACGTCAAGGAAGTCGGCAAGGTCGAGAGCATGCCGAAGATGGAAGGCCGCCAGATGGTCATGATGATCGGCCCCGCGAAGTAAGCCGACGACTGTTCTGACATGCAAAAGCCCGGCCAATCTGGCCGGGCTTTCTTGTTTCAGCCTGCTACCTGGACCGGGTCAGACCCGATCCCCAGGAGCATCAATTATTCGATGCGACCTGACGGAGTAGCGGCGTGATCCGGCGAACGGTCGCGCGACGGTTTGCGCGTTCATTCCCAAGCGACTGGATCTTCAGGTAGCTCTCGCCATACCCCTGCGTGATCATGTTTTCCGGCGGCACGTCGAAATATTCCGACAGCGCCAGCGCAACAGTCTCAGCACGGCGGTCTGACAGCGCCAGATTATAGCTCGCATCGCCAACCGCGTCCGTATGCCCCTCGATCAGGAACACTTCGCCCGGACTGTCCTCGATCGCGCGGGCCATGGCACGGCCAACGGCGGCGAGTTCTTCGGCCTGTGTCGGCTGAATTGCCGCCGAACCGGACGCGAATGTAACCGCGTCGAGTTCAACCTCGGGGGCCAGTTCGCGGACTTTCCGGATCTGGCGCACCTGACGCAGCGAGAACGACCGATTGGTGTCGCCGCGCAATTCTGCGGCCAACGCCGCGCGCAACGCATCCTCGTCGGAATTGTCCACCAGTCGTGCCGACGGTCGTGTCACGATGTCCGGCAGTGTCGAAACATCGACCGGCTCGAACGCCTCGGAATCGTCGAACAGAACAACCTGCGAGCCGTCCGCGAACACACGGGCACGGCGCACAACGCGACCGTCGGACGCGCGGATCGTGACGACGCGCGATCCATCCTCACGGATAACCGTGGTGCGGGTCGAACCATCGGCGAAAGTTTCGGTCCGCACTTGCGAGCCCGGCTGACGCAGAAGCGCATCGTCGTCCTTCAACACGCGCAGATTACCGTCATCGGATTTGACGACGACGCGGTCGCCCGAGTTGGAAACCACCTGGTCGCCATTGTTGAGGATCGCGCCGACAGCGACAGCGCCAAGTCCGAGCAGCAGTGCCTTCTCGAACTTCGACATACCATCGCGACCACCCGAGGTCGTTGCGGAAGCCGATTCGGTCACGGTAGCGTTCGTGTCGAAATCCTCCGAGGACGAACGCGCGGTCTCTTCGGTCACCGCTTCTTCTTCAACCTCGACGCCTTCGGCGACTTCGCCGTCGGCAGTTGCTTCAGCGGCACTTGCCGCGGCACTTACACCAGCGTCTTCAACTTCGACGATGCCTTCCTGGACTTCCTGGGTGATTTCCGGGTTCTCGATGACTTCGACATCGGCAGTTGTTTCGGCTTCTGCGGCCATCTCGGTCTCGGTCTCGGCCATTGTCTCGGTCTCAGCCGTCGTCTCAGGCTCGACCATCGTTTCGCTCTCGGTCGCTTCGACTTCTGCTTCCGCCGCCATTTCGGCTTCGGTCATGGCTTCGGCTTCGGTTGCAGCTGGCGGTATTTCTGTCTCGGCGGTCGTGTCCTGTTCAATCGTGGATACTGCGCCTGACTCAGCTGTTTCCGCTTCGGTCGCCTCGACCGTTTCGGTTTCGGCTTCCAGAACCGGGGTTTCGGTCTCGGACTCGACCGCGACGTCGTTTTCCGCTTCGGCTGTCATATCTTCGGCTTCAACTGCAGCGCCGCTATCGACGGCCACTCCAGCATCGACGCTTTCGCCACCCTCTGCCGGCTCACCGCTTTCGGCGGCTTCGTTGGCGAGGTCTTCCTCAAGCATCATTTCAAGCGCCTCGTCAGAGGACGCATCGACCAGCATGAAACCATCTTCGGTGCGGCAAGGAAGAGCATCCTCGCCCACGCACATCTCTAGTTCCTTCGCCCTGCCTTTGCCCGGCAGCAACATGTTGCC
>JBBKWG010000019.1:0-25988 GCA_037968835.1 Paracoccaceae bacterium | reverse complement strand
GGCGGCATGGTCATGCGGGACGACTCGCGCCTGCGGGCCTCGGCTGCACAGATCGTGACAGGAGCGGCCCCGCAATCGGCGCTTTGGGCGTTGGGGATATCAGGTGACCTGCCAATCCTTCTTCTGCAGATTGACGATACTCAGGACATCACAGTTCTTCAGCAGGTTCTGAGAGCCCATGAATATTGGGGGATGCGTCAACTTGCCGTTGATCTGGTGATCCTGAACGACCGGTCTTCGTCTTATGTACAGGATCTGCAGATTGCTATCGACGGTGCTGTTCGCGCGGCCCGGTCAAGACCTCAAGCCGACGGGATTCGTGCGCCCGCAAATGGCAGCGTTCACGTGCTACGGTCCGATATTCTGAACCCCGGCGCGCGCGAGCATCTTCTGTCAATGGCGCGCTTGGTGCTCGTGGCAGGGCGTGGCAGCATCAGCCAACAATTGTCACTTTTGTCCGCGCCGCCAGAAACAGTCGCACCGGCCCCGATTGCGCCGCCGCAAGTCTCGTCCACACCGGCTCTGCCCGATTTGGAATTTTTCAACGGCACCGGTGGTTTTGCCGACCAGGGGCGCGAGTATGTGACCGTCCTGCGCGATGGCGCGACCACACCTGCCCCATGGATAAACGTCATTGCCAATCCGGGCTTTGGTTTTCAGGTATCGGCCGAAGGTTCTGGCCATGTCTGGTCTGAAAACAGCCGGGAAAACCAGATTACGCCATGGTCCAACGATCCGGTGACAGACCCTGCGGGCGAGGCAATCGATTTGCAGGATCTGGACACCAATCTGGTCTGGACCCCCACCGCGTTACCGATCCGGGGAAGCGGCACCTACATCGCCCGCCACGGTTTCGGATATTCGGCATTCGAGCATGAAAGCTACGGTATCGCTGCCAACATGGTGCAATTCGTGCCGCTCGATGCGCCGGTAAAGATCACCCGCCTGACCCTGCGCAACACCGGCTTAACTGCCCGCAAGCTATCGGTCACGGCTTACGCTGAATGGGTGCTTGGCACGTCACGCAGTGCGACGGCGGCTTTCGTGGTTACAGCCCCAGACAGTGCAACCGGCGCCATTCTGGCGCGCAACACGTTCAGCACGGCCTTTCCTGGACGCATCGCATTCGCGGATCTTGGCGCAGACACGAAAAGCATCACCGCTGACCGGTCTGAATTCATCGGCCCAGGCGGAACTCTGGCGGCCCCGGCAGCGATCAATGGCAGCCCGCTATCCGGTCGCACAGGTTCCGCGCTTGACCCCTGCGCCGGGCTGCAACGACGCGTGACGCTGGCACCGGGTGAGAGCGTTGAGATCGTTTTTTTGATTGGCCAGACCGACAGTGAATCCCACGCCAGCGCATTGATCCAGCGTATGCGCGACTCCGATCTGGACGCCAGTTTGCAGGAGGTAAAACAGCATTGGGCAGACCTGTTGACGACTGTGCAAGTGACCTCGCCTGATCGCGCGATGGACATCATGCTGAACGGCTGGCTGATGTATCAGACACTGGCCTGTCGAATTTGGGCCCGTGCCGGGTTCTATCAGGCGAGCGGTGCCTACGGGTTCCGCGATCAGTTGCAGGACGGCATGGCACTGACCTTCAGCCGCCCTGAGATGACGCGGGCGCATTTGTTGCGCGCTGCAAGTCGTCAGTTCCCAGAGGGTGACGTACAACACTGGTGGCTGCCGCACTCTGGCCAGGGAGTGCGCACCCACATCTCGGATGACCGGATCTGGCTTGGCTACGGGGTGGCCCGTTATATCGCGGTCTCGGGCGATGCGAGCATTCTGGATGAGGAACTGCCGTTTCTACAGGGTCCAGCCGTCCCGCCGGATGTGCATGACGATTTCTTCCAGCCTACAATTTCTGAGAACACGGCAAGCTTGTTCGAACATTGCGCCCGCGGTCTAGATCAGGCCATCGAGCTGACGGGCGACAACGGGATGCCATTGATCGGCACCGGCGACTGGAACGATGGCATGAACCGGGTCGGGGAAGGCGGGGCCGGTACAAGCGTCTGGCTTGGGTGGTTGCTGATCGCCACGGTCGACACGATGGCCCCTTTTGCCGACAGCCGCGACCCCAAAAGGGCCGCGAAATGGCGGCGCCATGCAGAGGCGGTGCGCCAAGCGATTGAAACCCACGGCTGGGATGGCGCATGGTACCGGCGCGGCACGTTTGATGACGGCACGATCCTTGGTTCTGCCGCTTCGGATGAATGCCGCATCGACAGCATCGCGCAGACTTGGGCCGTGCTTTCCGGCGCAGCCGATCCTGACCGCGCCAAGACCGCAATGGCCTCCATGACCGAACATCTGGTGCGCCCCGACCCCGGCCTTGCCTTGCTGTTCACACCGCCCTTCGACCGGACGCCAGCGGACCCTGGCTATATCAAGGGCTACCCGCCGGGCCTGCGCGAGAACGGCGGCCAATACAGCCATGCGGCGATGTGGGCCATTCTGGCTCAGACACGGCTAGGGGACGGCGACGCAGCGGGCCGCCTGTTTTCGATGCTCAATCCGATCAATCATGCGCTGACGCCGGAAGCGGCAGCGCGTTATCGAGTCGAGCCCTACGTGATTGCCGCCGATGTTTATTCCACAGCGCCGCACGAAGGACGTGGCGGCTGGACGTGGTACACCGGGTCCGCCGGCTGGATGTACCGCGCCGGTATCGAAGGCCTGCTGGGCCTGAGCCGCGCCGGAAGCAACCTGTTGCTGAACCCGTGTTTTCCAAAGGACTGGCCGAAGCTTTCAGCGACCGTCACCCTGGGTCGCGCCCGGATCTCGATCACCGTCCTCAATCCCGAGGGCACGGGGCACGGAATTGCCAGTGCGCAACTGGACGGTGCCGCACTTTGCGCAGAGAGCGAGGGCGTGACGATCCCGCTGTTGGACGGAGCGCATGAGTTGACCGTGACTTTGGGAGGTAGGAAAGGATAGTTCGGCACGACATCTTTTTGCCTGCCGAACGGTGAATTTGCTCGGGTAGAATACTGATAAATTTCGACAATTCATCGTCATTGATTGAAACGGTGTTTCCTTGAGCGGGGTACTCACCGGTCTCGACATCCTGCCGAAACTCATTGAACGCGGCGACACGCTCATTTTGGAGTCGGTCGAGTTCCGCGCGAAAATTCCGGTAGCTTTTGGCATGGCGCGGCTTGTGATCTCGGGTGTAGCCGAGCACGTCCTCGGCAAAGAGATACTGCGCGTCCGCGTGTTCGCCTGCCCCCATGCCGAGAAGGACCAACGTGGTGCGCTTGGCGATTTCTGCCGCCACACGGTCTGGCACGACCTCCAACTCTGCCGCGAAACAGCCTATTTCTTCCAGCTTCTTCACGTGTTCAAATACTTTCATGGCACTGTCGGCGGTCTTGCCAACCGCCTTGAAGCCACCCGTCCACGTGGATTTTGAGGGTATGAGGCCGACGTGGCTGACAACGGGAATCCCATCGTCCGCAAGAGCCCTGATCGTTTCGAAGGAACCGGCGCAATAGACGCAATCGCCGCCGATTTGCATCCCCCGGTGGGCCGCGCGCTGGTAATCCTCTAGTGTGACAAGCTCACCATAGAGAAGTCCGACCTGTACGAAGCAATCACCTGCGGCATCGCGCATCTCGCCTGTCCAGACAGGTGCGATGATCGACAGCATATCGATCCCGGCGGCAGAAGCAGCGGCAGCTTCGTCGGGTGTGTCGACAAACAGCATCGTTAGTTTGTGTTTGCCCCGTTGCGCCCGGATGTCCGCGACCGTTGGCCGCCTATGATAGAGTCCCATGGTTTTCCTCCTATCGGGGTCTTACTCCGCCCGTTTTAGAGCGCGAGTTAACGAGAATGCAGCGTGGACTCCGCAAACGGGCACAGGTCAGACCTGGATTAAAACGCGACCGCCTTCGACCTTGACCGGATACGTTCCGAGGTTCACGCAGACGGGCGCGCGAATCGCTTCGCCGGTTCGATAGTCGAACCTTCCGTTGTGTTTGGGACATTCGATCACGTAGTCCATCACAAGCCCGTCCGACAAATGCACCTGTTCGTGGGTGCAAAGTCCATCGGTGCAGAAATACTCGTCGTCCGGACTGCGGTATATCGCGAACGTGCGGCCCTCGTGATCGAAGCGGATCAGGTCTTCTTCTTCGATGTCGTCATTCGCGCAAGCGTCGATCCAGGTCGTCATATAGTCCCTCGTCCTTGATTATTCGGCGGGCACGCCGAGCAAATCGACATGCAGACCTTCGCGATACGGGCGAGCGGTGCCCGGAAGTTCGCGGCGCACGAAGTAATCCTCGTAACGCAATTGCCGCTTCAACGCCGGCCAGACTTCGCGGTATGCGGCCAAGATGGACGGACTGGGTTCGGGCAGATCGTGTTTAATCTTCGCGTGAAGCTTAGGCAGGCGGTGGTAAGGCACCATCGCGAACATGTGATGCTCGACGTGGAAGTTCATGTTCCAATAGATGAAGCGGCTGATGGGATTCATATAGACTGTGCGGCTGTTCAACC
This sequence comes from Paracoccaceae bacterium, assembly GCA_037968835.1. Taxonomy (GTDB): domain Bacteria; phylum Pseudomonadota; class Alphaproteobacteria; order Rhodobacterales; family Rhodobacteraceae; genus JBBKWG01. Next base: position 21,479 of record JBBKWG010000019.1, on the reverse strand, counting down.
GATGGTCCAGCACGTTTTCCGCGAGACCGGCGTGCTGAAGAATACCCGTCATCACATGATGCCACGCTCCGTAAAGTCGCGGCAAACCGATCACCATCAGCGGAAGGATCGACTGTGTCGCGACAGCCGTGAAGATCGCCGCAGCGTAGATGGCGGTCCAGATGCGCGCGATCCGTATGACTTTGGGCAGTTCGCTTTCGGGAATGAACGTCGCTTCTTCCGGATCGATTTTGCCTGCGGCGTTGAACAGCATCCTTTTCCAGCCGTTGTATGCGTCGAGAATGCCGAAGAAGTTCAGAAATATTCGGAACAGCGCCGGGGGCCGCATTGCCACGATCTCGGGATCGCGTCCGACGACGACCGTATCGGTGTGGTGGCGAGCGTGGCTCCACCGCCATTCGACAGGGTTGCGGATCATGCAGAACGAGGCAATCTGGTAGATCACGTCATTCATCCAGCCGGTGCGAAACGCGGTTCCGTGTCCGCATTCGTGCCAGCGGCTGTCCATTGCCGAACCGTAAAGAACGCCATAGGCAAGCCAGAATGGTGCGGACCACCACGACGGCCAAAGGGCAATACCGATACCCGCGCTGACGATCATCACGCCGAATAGAACGAAGCTGTCACGAATCGCGGGTTGATCCTCGCGCTTCATCAACTCCTTCATTTCCTTTCGCGGAATATCGGTGTGATACCATTCAGCCGCAGTAAGACCGGCCTCGACCGCTCGCTCAGCGTCCGGACCGAGTAAGGAATAGTCTCGCTTTGTCATGCTCCCCTCCCCAAAAGAGCCATCGTCACGAAAAGTCATACCCGATCAATCTGTATTTGGGATCCACTTCACTTGAAAAAGGCATCAAAACACACCAGAATTTAACCCGGCGTTGATGTAATTAGATCAGTTGCAAAGATGACGAAGCGCCCCACACTCAACGATTTAGCGAGAACCGCCGGTGTCGGGACGGCGACTGTTGATCGTGTTCTGAATGGCCGCGCGAACGTGCGCGACTCGACGGTTCGAAGGGTTCTGAAGGCTGCGGAAGAAATCGGGTATCCAACCGTTCAACTGCTCCAGCGACATAGGGAGGCTGGGCGACGAAGCGTCCGTTTCGGCTTTGTCCTTCACAAGCCTTCGCAAGAATTCGATCGGACATTCGCGAGCGAGCTTTCCTCTGCGGTCGCGGACCGGAAGGATGTTCGTGGCACGTGCGATATCCGCTTCTCGACGTCGCAGGCCCCTGACGATTTTGCGCGCGAGGTGCGGGAGGTCGCCAAAACCTCGGATGTCATCGCCACTTCTGCGATAAACCATCCCAGTCTGACCGTGCATGGTCATCGCGACGCCACTTGGCAAACTCAGCCGCGATTTGGTCGAAATGATGATTGAGGCGACTGATGAGCCAAGCGCAGCTTCAGGCCAGCATTTTCTTGAACCGCAACTCTATGTGCCGGAGTCGTTCTGACTTCACGCGTCGCGCTTCATGATCCATTCGACCTCTGGCGCAGGCACGAACCGCCATTTGCGCAAGGGCCCGGCCATAACGTTGAGATAATACATTTCAAAGCCGTATGGGGCACCGCAGGGGTGATGGCCGCGCGGCACCAGAACAACGTCGCCGTCGCTGACGGCCATCGTCTCGTCGAGACGGCCATCGTCGGTATAGACACGCTGGATGCCGAAGCCGTCGGACGGGTCCAGGCGGTGATAATATGTCTCTTCAAGGTAGGTGATGCGCGGGAAATCGTCTTCGTCGTGGCGATGACTTGGGTATGACGACCAGTGACCGGCGGGTGTGAAAACCTCGGTGACGAGCAGGCTGTCCGCGTAGTCCTCGTTCTCCATCGCGATGTTGTTGATATGGCGCGTGTTGGTTCCCTTCCCGCGTGTCGCGAGGGAAATACCGTCAGGACCGATGCGGCGCGCCTTGTGACCACTCTTTCCGGGTGCCGAGCAGACGGCAATCACGCAGTCGGTCTCGGCCTTCGCTTTCCAATTGGTGCCGTTGGGCAGATAAAGGCAATGCGGCGCAGTCTTTTCAAACACGCTCATCCGCTCGCCGAGAATGCCCCAATCCTTGCCGCCGCCGTTTATCGAGGCTTTCCCCTCGACCATGACAAGGATCGCCTCGCGGTCGCCTGTCACTTCCGATGCGTTCCCCCCTGCCCGGAGATGATAGAGCGAGAAGCCGACATAGCGCCAACCTGCAGACTGCGGCGTGATCTCGTGCACTTTGCCGTGGGAACCGAAAGGTTTTCTCAGAAGGTCGGGCATAAGTCGCCGCTCCTAATTCGGGCTGTCGTCGATGCCGAGATCCGCCTTCGCGCACAGCGACACGATCCGCTCGTAGCCCATTTTCGAGTATTCATAGGGCGGCGCTTTGGCCGGGTCCTGCTCGGCCTCGACGACGATCCAGCCACTATAGTTCATCCGCTTCAGCGCCTCTGTCACCGCGGCGAAGTCGATAGAACCTTCCGGATCACCCGGAACGGTGAAGGCGCCTGCCGCAACACCATCAAGGAAACTCTTGTTCTCGGCCCGGATCATGCGCGTGACATCCTCGCGCACATCCTTGAAGTGAACGTGTCGGAGGCGGTGACCCCACTTGTCGAGCGTGCCGAGCACGTCGGCGCCGCCGAATTGCAGGTGGCCGGTGTCGTAGAGCAGCGTTACCTCGTCGGAGGATCCCTCCATCAACCAATCGATGTCATCCTGATCCTCTATCATCGACCCCATGTGGTGGTGGTAGGCTAGGACCATGCCCTCGCCCGCCATCCACTTCGCCACTTCCGACAGTTTGCCTGCGTAAGCGGTGATGTCGTCGCGCGACAGCTTGGGGCGATCATTGACCGGTATATCCGGATCGCCCTGAACGGTGTTCGAGCACTCGGCATAGACAAGACAGGGCGACTTCAGCGCGACGAATTGTGCGACTTGCTGACGGATGGCGGCGATTTCGTTTTCGACCGAAGTGGCCATCAGGTTTCCCGAGCACCAGCCGCCGCAAAGAGCAATGTCATACCGCTCCAAGTAGGTTCGCAAGCCCTCGGTATCTGCGGGCATCCGGCGGCCGCGCTCAACGCCAGTGTATCCGATCTCGCGCGCTTCTTTAAGCGCCTGCTCCATGGTGAAGGCAGCCGTCAGGTCCGGGAGGTCGTCGTTCTGCCATGCAATCGGGGATATTCCGATCTTTACGCCCATGTGTGCACCTTAATCCGCTCGCTGTTTCTGTTTGTCCTCGGCATAAGCCGCATGCTTTTCAACGACTTCCTTGCGCTTGCTGACCTCGGGGACTGCCACTTCCCACCAGGTTCCGCCGTGCGGCGTCGACGGATATGGGTCGGTGTCGATGACGATGACGTAAGGTCCGCTGACGCTTTTGCGGGCTTCGAGCGCCGCCTCCATTTCATCAATCGAAGCTACCTTGATGGAAGTTGCGCCCATTGCGGCGGCGTGGGCGGTGAAGTCGATCGCCGAGGGCGTCTGGTGCACGGCGTTGTCCAACAGATTGTTGAACTCCGCGCCGCCGGTGCCCATCTGCAACCTGTTGATGCAGGCGTATCCGCGATTGTCGGTGATAATCACAGTGAAGGATATGCCCATCATCGCGGCGGTCGCCATTTCGGAGTTGGCCATCATGTAGGTGCCGTCACCGGTAAAGCAGATCACATCACGTTCGGGTTCAGCCATCTTTATGCCCATCGCACCGGCGATCTCGTATCCCATACAGGAATAGCCGTATTCCATGTGGTAGCTGCCGGGCCGGCTGGCTTTCCAAAGCTTGTGCAATTCGCCCGGCATCGTTCCTGCGGCACACATAACGACGGTATCGGGACCGGCGGCGCGCTGGACAGCGCCGATCACCTGCATGTCGGTGGGCAATGCGTTGTTGTCGGCCTCGGGGGCTTCGGTGAGCGGATCGACGTCGGCGAACCAGTCGGCCTTGAGGCTGGCGTCCGGCGCAACGAAAGTCTTGCCGCCCAGAGCCTCGGAAAGCGCGTCAAGACCCGCCGCCGCGTCACAACAAAGCGGTTCTGCCCCATGCTTCAGCGCGTCGTAAGCTTGGACGTTCAAACTGACGAGGCGACGCTTGGGATTGGCAAAGAGCGACCACGATCCCGTCGTGAAATCCTGAAATCTCGTGCCAACGCCCAGGACGAGATCAGCCTCCGCGCAGACCGCATTCGCGCTTGCCGCACCGGTGACGCCGACGGGTCCAAGGTTCAGCGGATGATCCCAAGGCAGCGCCGATTTGCCAGCTTGGGTCTCCACCACCGGTATCGCGTGGGACTCGACATATGCCCTCAGTGCGTCGCTGGCATGTCCGTAATGGACACCGCCACCGGCAACGATGACCGGACGTTTCGCGTCTCCTAGCAGCTCCACCACCGCCGCAACTTCTACCGGGTCCGGTTGCACAATTCGGCGATGCCAAATCTTCGGCTCGAAAAAGCTCACGGGCCAGTCGTAGGCATCCGCCTGCACATCCTGACAGAAGGCCAGCGTCACAGGACCGCAGTCGGCGGGGTCTGTCATGGTGCGAAAGGCTCGCGGCAGCGCGGTCAGAAGCTGTTCGGGACGGGTGATCCGGTCGAAATATCGGCTAACGGGCCTGAAGCAATCGTTGGCAGTAACGGTGCCATCGCCGAAATCCTCGATTTGTTGCAGCACCGGATCGGGACCGCGATTGGCAAACACATCCCCCGGCACCAACAGCAACGGCAAGCGGTTCACATGCGCCAGTGCCGCCGCCGTTACCATATTCGTCGCACCGGGTCCGATCGAGGATGTCACCATCATCGCCCGGTTGCGGCGAAGCTGTTTGGCGTAGGCGATAGCCGCATGGGCCATGGTCTGTTCGTTGTGGCCGCGATACGTCGGCAGATCGCTTTGGGCATGATAGAGCGCCTCGCCGATCCCGGCGACATTGCCGTGCCCGAAAATCGCCCAACACCCAGCGATGAACGCGTCGCCGTCTACGGTTTTTTGTGCGGCGATGTATCGTACCATCGCCTGCGCGGCGGTCAGTCTTGTCGTCCTGCTCATGCGGCCTTTTCCTTCGTTGCAGCCCGTGCCTTGTCCCAAAGGCGGCAGAGACTGGCATAATTGTCCTTCATCGTGGCGACGGCCGCGGCATCGTCGATCCGCCCCGCCATCCAGTCGCGCGCCGCCTGCCCGAAGATCGTGCGCCCGACTGCAAAGCCCTTAACCAGCGGCTGACGCGCGGCCAGTGCTAACGACGCGGCAATGTCGGCCTCCGGCGCATCGATACCCAGCACGACGACCCCCCGCGTGCGCGGATCATTGCGTTCGATTGAGTTCACGGCCTTTGTCCACGCAGTCTCGCTCTTGAAAGGCTCCAGCTTCCACCAGTCGGGGAAAATGTCCGCATCATAAAAGCGCTGGATCACGTTCGGTGTCGTGTCGTCATTAACGGCGGCGACTTTGGAGGGGATGACCTCCAGCAGAAACTCCAGTCCGTTGCGCCGTGCCGCATGGTACAACCGATGAACCGTCTCGATCTGGCTTTTCCACATCGCTGCCTCATCACCCGGATGCGCAAAGCACAGACACTTCACCACCTGATCCTTTGGCCATTCACTGAGCCGACCGTAATCCGGACCGATATGAGGTTCCAGCGTCAGGGGGCGCGAGCCGGGCCATTCAACAGGTCGCCCGATCCACAACCCCTGCCCTTCGGCCTTAAAGAGCGCGTCGCGACCGAGACGGTCGTCGCAGAGAATGCCATGCCCCGGCTTGCCACCCTGAACCGACAGCGCGGCTTCAAGGCAGAGCGACTTGAAGGCACCGATCTTGTCGGGCGTCGCGCCTTCCATCTCTTCCATCTGGCTGCGGTGATCGAAGGCGAAGACCCGCATGTCGGGCCAGTCGCTCTTGCGATTTGTGGCCCAATGCACCTGCTCAAGCTCGGCGTCGTTCCTAAGGTCGGGCCGTTTGATGCCACGCTTGAAGAAGAATTGAAGTTCTTCCCAACTTGGATAGGCAGGCGTGCAGCCATGGCGCGACACTGCGAACGCGCCGCACGCATTGGCGTATTTCAGCGCGGTTGGCCAATCCTCGCCGTCGAGCCAGCCCTTCAGTAAGCCCGACATGAAGCCGTCGCCCGCACCAAGCACATTGAATACCTCGATCGGAAAGCCCGGTCCGGCCTCGCCCGCGTCCAGGCTGTCCGGGATGTCGCGTGTGAACGCAACGGCCCCTGCCGCCCCGCGCTTGCAAACAAGTGCCGCGTCCGACACCTTGCGAACGGCCCGCAGCGCCGCAATCGTGTCGGTTGTCCCACCGGCAATGTGGAATTCCTCCTCGGTGCCGACGATCAGATCGAACAGATGAAGGCTCGACTGCAATTTTTCCGTTACCTTTTCGCTCTCGACGAACCGGCTCTCGCCTTCGCCATGCCCGGCCACACCCCACAGGTTGGGGCGATAGTCGATGTCGAGCGCGGTTTTCATCCCGTTGGCGCGCGCGATATTCAGTGCCTTGATCGTCGCCGCTTCGACTTGGGGGTGGCTCAGATGCGTTCCGGTGGCGACGACAGCGCGGGCGGACTTGATGAAGTTTTCGTCAATGTCGTCCACGCTGAGCCCCATATCCGCGCAGTTCTCCCGAAAGAATATCAGCGGGAAGCTCTCTTGATCCCGGATGCCGAGTAATACCAGCGCCGTCAGCCGCTTCGGATCGGTCTTCACGCCATCGGTGTTGACCCCTTCCCGGCGCAATTGTTCGACGATGAACCGTCCCATGTGCTCGTCGCCAACCGCAGTAATCACTGCTGACTTAAGACCCAGCCGCGCGGTACCGCAGGCAATATTAGTCGGACTGCCGCCGATGTACTTGTCGAACGAGCCCATATCCTCCAGCCGCCCGCCGATCTGGCTGCCGTAAAGGTCGACTGACGAGCGACCGATCGTGATGACATCAAGAGGTTTCGGCATTGGTTATCCGTTGATCTCTGAAACTTTGACCGCACGCCCCTCTTCGACGGACTTCAGCGCTGCGTCGGCAAGGGCCAGCGCCATCATACCGTCATGACCGGTCGTCGGGGTTGCCGAACCGTTGGTCACGGCCGCGACAAATGCTGCGATTTCATTGGCATAGGCGATGACGTAGCGGGACATGAAGAAATTCAACAGTGGCGGACGGATAAAGCCGTCCTGGTTCGCAATCTCGATATTCGCTTCGCGATGGTTTTCCGCCAAGACTGATCCTCTGGAACCCAACACCTCGATCCGCTGGTCGTAGCCATAGGTCGCTCGCCGCGTGTTGGTGATGGTGCACTGCTTGCCGCGACGCGTTCTCAGGATCACGTTGACACTGTCGAAATCACCCAACTCGCCGATCTTCGGATCGGTCAGCACGGATGCTGCGGCCTGCACGGATTCCACTTCCTCTCCGAGAAGCCAGCGGGCCACGTCGAAATCATGGATCGTCATGTCGCGGAAGATGCCGCCCGAGACCTTGATGTAATCGTAGGGCGGGGGACCGGGATCGCGGCTTGTTAGCGTGATCATCTCGACTTCGCCGATGCTGCCGTCGTCGATCGCCCTTTTGAGCGCCATGAAATCCGGATCGAAGCGGCGTTGAAATCCTACCATCAACGTCCCGTTTTCAGCTTCGACGGTTTTCAGGCAGGTCTTGACCCGCTCCAGATTGAGATCAATCGGCTTTTCGCAGAAAACCGCCTTTCCGGCCTTTACGAACTGCTCGATCAAATCCGCGTGCGTGTTCGTAGGAGTGCAGATTGCGACCGCATCGATGTCATCGCTGGCGGCAATCGCGGCGATCGAACGGATCTCGCAACCATAAATTCCAGCCACCTTTGCTGCGGCGTCGTCGATAGGGTCGGCCACCGCAACGAGTGACGCCTGCGGGGTCGAAGTTATAGCCCTCGCGTGGACCTGGCCAATTCGACCCGCTCCCAGAATTGCAAATCGCACAGTCATTTGGTTCCTCTTGTATTTATGCGCATCACGGCGCGGTGTCTGGCGATTGCTGTTTCTAGCCACTTGCGAAGGTCGGGATCGATCACACCAAATGCCTGTGGTTTTAAGCCGCGCCTTCGTATTCCGCCCCGGTTTTTGCTCCGGTAATGTAGGCGACGACGTCCTGGCCGTCGGTTTCGGACTTGTTGAGGTTTGCCACGATCCGTCCGCGGCGGAATACGACGATACGATCCACGAGATCCATCACCTGCCGCATGTTGTGAGAGATCAGGATCAGCGGTTCGCCGTCATCCTTCAGCGTACGAATGATGTTCTCGACTTGGGCAGTTTCCTGTACGCCAAGTGCCGCAGTCGGTTCGTCCATAATCGTCAGCTTGGAATGAAATGTCGCCGTGCGCGCAATCGCTACGCATTGCCGCTGACCGCCCGACATGTTGCGGATGGTGTTGCGGATATTGGGGATCTTTACGGCAGTTTTTTCCAGTCCCTCAATCGTCGCCTTCCGCATCGCCTTGTAATCCAGAAGACGGAATGGCCCGAGCCAGTTGAGTTTGGTGATCTCGCGGCCAAGAAACAGGTTGTCGGGCACATCGAGATCGTCGGCCAGCGCCAGCGTCTGGAAAACCGTTTCAATCCCGGATTCGCGCGCATCAATGGGACCGTCAAAGTGAACAGGCTTCCCGTCGAAGATGATTTCCCCGCGCGTGCGCTGCTCAACCCCGGTAATCTGGCGTACAAAGGTCGATTTTCCGGCCCCGTTATCGCCCATGATAGCGACGTGTTCGCCGCGGCGCAGTTTGAAATCTGCTCCCTCCAGCGCGTGTACGCCTCCGTAATGCTTGGTCAGATCACGCGTTTCCAGAATAATGTCATCATCCATCGTCGCTCTCCTCACGCTTTCATGGCGGCGCGCTGCTGGCGCCATTGATCTAGAACGACGGCTGCTACGATGATCGCGCCCTTCACCATCTCTTGGTAAAACGCATCCAATTTTAGAAACGTGAAACCGGAGATGATCACGCCGAAAATCAACGCCCCCAGAACCGTACCAATGATCGAGCCGCGCCCCCCCGACAACGAAACGCCGCCGATCACGGCCATCGCAATGGCATCGAGTTCATAGACCAGCCCCATGCCTGCCTGCGCGGTCAGGTTCTTGGAACTGAGGACCAACGCGGCGAACGCCGCCAGCATTCCCGCGATCACGTAAACAAGTACCTTGTGGCGCGCCACAGCAATCCCGCTCATCCGGGCGGCGTCCTCGTTGCTGCCGATGGCATAGGTGTGTTTTCCGTAAACGGTGTATTTCAGTATGAAGTGGAACAGGATCGCCAGTGCGACGAACCACACGACCGGCATCATCCCCGAGCCGATCCACGCATAGCTGTCGGTCGGAAAGCTGATAGGATTCCCGCGCGACCACCACTTGGCGACACCACGGGCGGTGACCATCATGCCAAGCGTCGCGATGAACGGCGGGATGCGAGTGTAGGCGATCAGAAGGCCGTTCACCATGCCGGCGATAAGTCCGCACGCCAAACCGACAAGCACCGGGACGAGTAGTGGAAGATCCATAGCCCAAGGCCCGAATATCGCCTTGGGGTTGGGGTTGCCGTTCACCAGTTCGGTCTGTGCAAAGCTCATTGCGATCATCGCCGAAGCGCCAACAATCGAGCCTGACGAAAGATCAATACCACCTGAGATGATCACCTGCGTCACACCAAGCGCGATGATCCCGATAATCGACACTTGAAGAATGATGATCGACAGTCGCGCCTCGTTGAAAATCGTGTCGAAGCGGTCGCTGGTGTCAAACAGAAGGCTCTGATTGTTCATATAAGGCAGAGCTTGCCCGAGGATCTCGAAGATCGCGATTATCACGATCAGAGCCATAAAGATGTTGATCTCATTCGGCCATTTGCGTTTTTTGGGATCGAACTTCAGGCCACCGATACCGTGCGAATTGCTATCCGTCATTTTTTTCACTCCTCGTTCGGCATCAGAATGCGCTCAATCAGGATGTGGTGAGGCAGCGCGACCGTCGCGCCGCCTCGGTCCCAGCAAGCGGTCCGCTTAGTTCTTTGAAGTGTAGTCACCGATATTGGCCGGAGTCACCAGTTCGAATGGAATGTAGACCTTTTGGTCGACATCTTCGCCTCTCGCCAGTGCCAGCGCCGCGTTCAGCGCGCCCGAACCCTGACCCGCCGCGTTCTGGAACACAGTCACGTCCAGATCACCTGCCTGCATCGCGACCAGAGCATCTTGCGTGGCGTCAACGCCACCGACGACGATCTTGCCCATATCGAGACCGCTCGCCTTCATCGCCTGAATGGCTCCGATTGCCATTTCGTCGTTGTTGGCAATCACGGCGTCGAACTGCTCGCCGGACGAAAGCCAGTTGGTCATCAGATCCTGTGCTTCGTCCCGTGACCAGCTTGCGGTTTGCTCATCGACGATTTCAATGAAACCGCACATGTCGGTTGCGAGTACGTCTTTGATGTCCTTGGTGCGCTGGACTGCGGCCTGGTTCGACAATTCGCCCATCATTACATAAACTCGGGCGCCGCCGCCTTTGCCCTGACCCCGGAGAGTCTTGCAAATTTCAAAGGTTTCAAGCGTGCCGGATTCGATCTCGTTGGAGGCCACGAATGCCTGATTGTCGGGCAGGCTGTCGACGTTGATTGGCTGACGGTTCACATAGACCAATGGAACGCCGGCTGAGGCCGCTGCCTGGGTCATTGCTTCAGTCGCTGACGTGTCGACGGCGTTGACGATGATCGCATCGACGCCCGAAGCGACGAAGTTGTTGATCTGGTCAAGCTGCTTGGCGACGTCGTTCTGGGCGTCTTCGATCTGAACGTCGACACAGTCCATCTCGGCCGCCATTTCCTCGATACCGTTACGCAGAACGGTCAGAAAGTTGTCATCGAACAGTGCCATTCTCACACCGATCGTTTCGGCCATTGCCGTTGTGGACATGTGCGACGAAATCTCGCGGCAAACAGAGTCTTTTTCAACGGGTTCCTCCCTTTGCGGTGTCCGGCACACCGTTTTCATTGCCGGATGCTCCAAAGCCGGAGCGGTCAATCCTCTGGTCAGGCGGCAATCGCACGAATTCGAGAGGAAATGTAGTCGAACGAGCGTTTGATCTCGGTATACGGATCGACAAGCGCGTGGGTCTGGGGCGAGAAGCACTCAAATGAGATCGCGCCGGTATAACCAGCGGCCAGTAACGCCGAGATTTGTTCGATATTAGCCAGACGATCATTTTCGTCGACGAAAACACGGTGCTCGTCTTCCATCTGGTCGACGCGAAGCGATTGATCGGCCACGCCGGAAATATGAACGATTCCAGTATGCTGCGGAAAGATCGGACCGCCATCGGCCAAGGTGTGATGGAACGTGTCGTGGACCAGCTTGAATTGGGACGCAGCCCCGATCGCCTCGATGGTCTCCACAAGTTCTGCTTTAGAGCGAAGCGAGGAACGTAGAAAGCCCAGTGGCTCCACCAGCGCGACCAGATCGGCGTCCTGCAACATGGGAACGATAGCCTTCAAAGCGATCCGCAGATTGCCCTGCCGTTCGCCGTTTCCAAGTGCGGTGCCATCGTTTCGAGGGATCAGGCTGATCGTTTCCGCGCCTGCCGCCTTGGCGGTAGCAATCAGGGATCGGACTGCGTCCTCTCGTTCGCTGTCCCACGCATTGAAGGGATAAACCTGACTCAAGCCGACGATCCGCAACCTCTTGTCGCGCGCAATCTTGCCAGCTTCTTCCGGGCGAATGCCATCAAACAGGGGGCGATCAATGTCGTTGCGCACCTCGACGCCGACGCATCCGAGCTTTGCGGCCAGATCCAGAAATGCGACGTAGTCGAGGCTGGGCACCGTCATGTGATTCAATGCCGTTTTCATGTAACCTCCCCCAACGCATTACCGGACCCGCATTATCAGCGCATCCATGTTGAACTTGCCGCAAGCTGATCGTCAGATAGGATTCGGTCAATCCGGCGAGGCACATAAACTCTCATCCATGATGCTTTTAGGACTTCAATTTTGACGTTTTTTCGTCATCACACCATTTCCGGTAATATGATCCGCGGTTCGAGGAAATGCTGAGCGGAAACGCCGTCGTCTGTTTCCAATGTCGACTTCACCATCATATCCACCAGATCTTTGCAGAGTTCAGCGAGCGGCGTGGTGATAGCCATGATGGCATATCCATCAACTAGTGCCGCCCTGCTTTCCGCAGTGATTTCGTTGACCACGAGAGCAACGCGCGGTTCTTCATGGATTTCACGAAGCGCGGCAATCGCCCCTTCCATGCCTCCACCTGCGACGTAGATACCCTTCAAGTCAGGATGCCGGTCCAGCAAATCGCGTCGCCTCATAGGTCAGTTGACGCGTTTCCAGGTTCACGAGCGTATCAAGAACGGAAAAAGCCGAGCCTGCCTCCCTCACATACGAACGAAACCCGGCCTCTCTGAGGTCGTGACTGTGCCAGCGATTTCCGCCGACAAACATCGCAAGTTTGCCAGGATTGTGGACGGTTTTCGTAATCAGCCAGGCAGCGAGGCGGCCGATCTTCATGTTGTTAAGCCCAACGTAATTCTCACGAATTCCCTGCGCGAAGTCATTCAACAAGGAAAAGACCGAAACGCCGTCATCCTTCATGTCCTGGACGATCTGGTTCAGTTTTTGATCATTGACTGCCGCACCCGCCACCGCGTCACAGCGCGCGCCCAGGTCTGTGAGAATCTCGGCGAACTCGGATGGGGACTGCGAGGACGAAAAGCGAATGATTGTCTTGCTGCGTATGTCGGTTCGCGCCGAGACCGCGCGCTCGATCTCCTTGGCAAAATTCTGATAGAATTCCTGTGATTGCTTCAATAACACGAACCCGAAGCAACGTTCGGGAATACTGGCGTCGAGGCGTCCCACAAACAGGCCTTTGCCGTAGTATCCAACCCGATGCGCCGCTTGCGAAATCGTCTGAAGTGTATCAGGTCGCACTTCGGCGCGGCCATTTATCGCGCGATCTAGCAATGCTCACCCCCGCTTCGCGTGCCACATCCTTGATCGTCGCTCTATTCGCCATGACGCTCTATTGAGTGTTTTTCGTCATGTCGTGCTAGGTTGGAAGATACGCGCGAGCAAGATTGTTCGGCGACAGATCTATTAAGCGTTGCGAAAGGATCTGGGCTGCGCCCACGATGTTCGGGGCTATCGTTTGGGCACACCCTTAGGTCGCATGCTCCGTTTCTGCGCGGCGATGCGAAATGGTGCGTTGGGCGCCCCGTAGCCGCTGTAGTTGTTTCGGCGCTCCAGAATTTCCAGAAACATCCCTCCGGCGAAAACTTCCGAGTAAAACTGGAAGAGCTCGCCGCCCTCGTCGCGATCGTAAAGAATGTTGAGGGCAGTCATCTCTTGCAGAAGTTCAGGCGCTATGTCGAACCGCGCGTTAAGATCGTCATAGTAGTTGGGGGGCATATCCAAAGGCTTGAAGCCAAGGTCTCTCATTAGTCGCGCCGTTGAGAATATGTCGTCGGTCGCGAAAGCGATGTGTTGCACCGATCCGCCAAACGTCTCTGCCAGAAAGCTGCCTGCAAGAGTCCGATGTGTCTCAGCGCCGTTCAAAGTGATCCTGAATGCGCCGGTTGGACTTGCGATTGCCTGGCTTCGGACCAGACCATCCGGGTCGATCACGTCCACCATCGGCGCGCGCTTCATCGCAAAGAGGGTGCGGTAGAAAAGCGACCAACTCAACATTTCGTCGTAGGACATTGTCTGCGCGATGTGATCAATGCGCGCGAGCCCGGCACCTGTTGGAAATTCGTCCGAAGCCCCGCTGAATTCCTGATCCCAGACGCGCGACAGACCATTTTTCTTGTCAATGAAGTGGAGGATGCTTCCGCCCAGACCCCGGATTGCCGGGATATCCAGTTCGCCCGGGCCCAGGGGTTGGCGGAATACGCTTGCCCCAAGTCGCCGCGCCCGCTCCACTGTCGCTGTAGCGTCGGACACCTCGATTCCGACATCGCACACGGTCGTCCCGCGAGCGTTCCAGGTGCTTGCCGCATGACCGCTCGTCTCTCGGTTTACGACGATCCGAATGTCGCCCTGTTGCCAAAGTGCGACGTCCTTGGCGATGTGACGTCCACGATGAATGAAACCCAAGGTTTCAAGCAGTTGTTCAAGCCTTGTCGCCTCTTCCCCTCGACTCGCGAATTCGATGAAAGCAGTGCCAACAATGTCAATTCGCGCGGGCAAGAGCGGCAGGTCTGGGACGTTCTCGGGTTCCCGCCTCAGCACGTCGTCCATTAGGGACACGAGTGAACGATAGCCGTCAGCGGCAATCGTCTTCGGAGATCCACCGCGGAACTGATCGTTGAAAATCTCAAGGCTGACGGGGCCGGAATAACCGGTTGCCATTACTGCCGCCATGAACCGCCCGACTTCAAGATCGCCCTCGCCCGGCATGTTCCGAAAATGGCGCGACCAGTAAAGAAGGTCCATTTCGATGGCTGGCGCGTCGGCCAGTTGGACGAAGAATATGCGGTCACCCGGGATCTGTCGGATCGTGTCCGGGTCAATCTTGCGAGCAAGCGTGTGAAAACTGTCGACGATGAGACCCAAGTTGGGATGATCCGCGCGGCGGACGATTTCCCAGGCGTCGCGGTGGTCCGACACGTGGCGTCCCCATGCCAGCGCCTCGTATCCTACGCGGATACCGTGTTTCGCCGCGCGAGCCCCAAGTTCGGCGAAATCGTCCGCAGCACGGTCGATGCCGCCAAGCGACTGAGGATGAACCGAAGAGCACACAAGGACAAGATCGCAGCCCAGCTTGCCCATCAGTTCGAACTTGCGTTCTGCCCGGTCGAAGGCGAGCGCTCGCAAATCTTTCGGAAGTCCCTCGAAATCACGAAAGGGCTGGAACAGCATGATTTCGAGACCGGCATCCTCGATCCGCCGCCTCACTTCGGGCGGGCCTTCGGCATCGGCTATGAAGTCCTGCTCGAAAATCTCGATGCCATCAAATCCAGCCGCGGCGATTGCGTCAATTTTCTCGCCAAGATTACCGGAGATGGAGACTGTGGCGATGCCGAATTTCATGACTATCCCTGATACCCCATCAGCCGTGGAAGGAAGAGCGTGATGCCAGGAAACAGGATCAACGTCAGAAGCGCGAGGATCAACACTACCAAGAACGGGATCACTTCGCGGATTATTTCGGCCAGAGGAATTTTCGTGACGGCGTTGATCACGAACAGCAAGATGCCATAGGGCGGCGTAATCAACCCGATCATGCAGTTTACCACCGCTACGACACCGAAATGCACGAGGTCGATCCCAAGTTCGCGGCAGGTCGGCAGAAACAGCGGAATGATGACGAGGATGATCGTGGTGGCGTCGAGAACGCAGCCGAGCAGCAGGATCAGAACGTTCACCGACAGAAGAAATGCCAGCGGCGATATATCAAGACCGACCATCGCGTTCGCCATGGATCCGGGAATATTCTCGGACGCGACGATGTAGTTGAGGATTAGCGCACCGCCGATGACCAACCCGACGGCCGCCGATGACCGGGCGCTTTCGACGAGGATATTGTAGAAAGCACGAAGCGACAGTGCCCGGTAAAACACCGCCGCAAGTATGAGGGCGTAGAAGGCTGCCACGGCTGCCGCTTCTGTTGGCGTCGTGACCCCGCCGTAGATCCCGTAAAGCAGGATTGCAGGCATCAAAAGCGCTGGGAATGCGTTGACGGTGAGTGCCGGCAGTTCCGACATCGGAACCGGCTCTTCTGTGCCGAAATTCCTGCGATGGGCGATGAACCAGTTCATCAACATCAATACTGCGCCCATGAACAGCCCCGGCAGGATGCCGCCAAGAAACAGCGCTCCAATCGAGGTATTCGAGACGAGTGCGTAAAGCACCATCGGGATCGACGGCGGGATGATCGGGCCGATGGTGGCAGAGGCTGCCGTGATCGCCGCAGCGTATCCGCGGGTGTAGTGGCCGGACTTGATCATCATGTCGATGATGACCTTGCCGATACCTGCCGCATCGGCGACGGCGGAACCCGACATACCCGAGAAGATGAGCGAGGCCACGACGTTGACATGGCCCATACCACCCTTGAAACGCCCGACAAGGCCAATGCAGAACCGCAAGAGCCGGTCGCTGATCGTGCCGGCGTTCATGATATTGGCGGCGACGATGAAAAGCGGCACGGCCAGAAGAATGAAGCTTTGATAAAGCCCGTCCATCAGCGTTTTGCCCGCGACACCGACGCTTTGCCCGCCGACGGAAAGATAAACAGCCGACGCGATCAGGATCGCATAGGCCACCGGCACGCCAATGCCTGCGAAAAAGAAGAGAGCGAGTATGCAGAGCGCGAATTCGACGCTCATTTCTTGTCCGTCACGCGAACGTCTTCGACCAAATCCTCGAAATGATGAAGGTCAGCTTCGGCACCGTGCCGGAATGATGACCAGGCACGCCACGCATACCGGGCGGCCACAGCCACCATGAACAGTATGTAAATGCTGTAGACGTCGCGCATCCGGATCCACTCGCCGAAGAGCACATCCAGCGTGGCGGTGCGTTTCAGCCGCAGGATGGTGAAGCGGTCCCATGTTTCAGGGATGGACAGCACCAGAACAATGACCACGGCGAGGCTGCCCGTGATCGCGAACCATTTCCTGACATTTGGCGAGACAGCGACGTAGATGATGTCGAACGTGACATGATCGCGCTCGCGAACGACGAAGGAATTTCCCCAGAATACGATCCAGACCCACATCAGCAGGCAGAACTCCAGGGTCCAGCCATAAAGGCCGGGATCTAGAAACGGAAATTGTTCCGGGAGCCACTGAATTCGAGCGGTGTAGCGGATCGTGATCTGGATGATGAAGGTGGCGAACATCGCGGCCATCATCATGGCCGCGACGAACTCTGCAAATCGGGAGAACCCCTTGAACAATCTGTTCACTGCGGCGTCCTCCCGCTTGCTTGTCAGTTACCCAATGCGTTGATCTTTTCGAGAACGCCTTCGGGCCAGTCGGCGGAAGCATCGGAGTTCAGATACTGTTCCTGAACGTGGGTTCTGAACGCGGCAACGTCGGGTTCGTAGATTTCGAGACCCTGTTCTTCGAGGAAAGAAACCAGTTCATCTTCCTTCTGAAGCTGGTTCTTGCGACCACTTTCCGCAGTAGCGACGGCGGCATCCTGAACCACTTGCTGCTGCTCCGGCGTCAGACTGTCGAACACCTCCTTGGAGAAAGCGATATAGTTGAGGTCGACGAGATGCGACGTCAGTGCGATCTGTTTGGTCACTTCGTAGAATTTGGAATCGACGACCGTTGGCAGCGGATTGTCCTGCCCGTCGACGGATCCAGTCGCGAGTCCTGTGTAAACCTCGGTAAAGGCCATCGGCGTCGGGTTGGCACCAAGAGCTTTTCCAAGGAATTGCCAAGCGTCGGTTCCGGGCATCCGAAGGTTAACTCCAGCCAGATCCTCGGGGGTCATGACTGTCAGTTCGTCTTTGCTCTGGCGCAAGTTCACATGACGGCGACCGAGATACATGACGGCCAGAAGTTTTACGCCAAGTTCGTCTTCGACTTTCTGTTTGAACGGATCCATCAACGGATCGTTGAACACCCTGACCTGATGCTCTGCATCCTGATGGACGTAGCCGGTGGCGAAGATCGAGAATTCAGGGAAAAAGGTGGCGAGTTCCTGCGCCGAGGTGATCGACATTTCAAGATCACCCGCCGCAATGGATTCAAGTTCGGAGCCTTGCGCGACGAGAGACGAGTTGTAGTGAGGTTCGTAGGTCGCAAAATCAGCGACTGCGGACCCAAAAACCTCTTGGAGCGCGAGCGAGCGTTGGTCACTTTCAGTCGCCGGAGTCGACATTCTGAGCGTGAACTTATCTTGCGCGACTGCGGAGAATGCCGAGACGGCGATAGCAGTAGCAGTAGCAGTTGCCGAGACCAGAACGGCCCGGCGGGTAACGGAAAAAGTCATTATGTCCTCCCTAGGTTTGACCTTTGCGGTTTTTAGTTGCCGGAGAAAGCAGTCACCGGCGCAACGGGGTCGCTTCTGTCATATCATCTTTGAAAGTTCAATGCAAAAACGATTAGATATCGTACAATCGATTATTCCTATTGTAGACGATTTCATTTCTGGTAGCTTTGCCGAAAGGAATGGGCAATGCCGAGCGATCAGACCACGATTACCCGCGAGGGCAAACCTACACGATCCCGCATGATCGCGGATGATCTTCGGAAACTCATCCTTGACGGGAGGCTCGATCCTGGTTCGCGTCTAAACCTCGATGCGCTCAGGTCGGAATATTCCGTGAGCCTGTCGTCGCTACGCGAAGCCATAACTCGGCTGGTGGCGGACGGACTTGTTGAAACCAGGGACCAGCACGGTTTCCGCGTCGCACCCATCTCGCTTGATGATCTTGCGGAAATCACGCAGCTGCGCATGGAACTAGAGCCACTGGCGCTTAGAACAGCCATAACAAACGGTGGTCTTGACTGGGAAACGGACGTCATGGCGCGGCTTTATCGGCTGAACCGGACTGAACGGAAACCGGACGACCGCGACAGCGTCCGTGAATGGGAAGACGCACACAATGCATTTCACCTGGCGTTGATCGACCGATGCGACATGCCGCGACTTCTGAAATTCTGTCGCCAGATGATGAACATGAACGATCGCTACCGGCATTTGTTCTTGCAAATTCAGGCCGAACAACGCGATCTTGCCGCCGAGCATGAAGCAATCGCTTTGGCTGCCACCAGTCGGGATGCGGACAAGGCAGCGCGACTGCTTGAAGAGCATATACAGAAAACCGGAGCTGCCTTACGCCAACGACTGCAGCATGCGTTGCCGGAAAAGGCACGCTGAACAGTGTCGGTCGTCGATCTTTAGCGACCGAGATTGCTGAAAGGGACACAACTATTCGAACTTTAACCAGCAAAGTATTCGGTCGCGCCGAAAAATCTTGAGGATCCGAGGATGCCGCCGCCAAACATAACCGGAAGTACTCGTTTCATCGCCCACCTCGGCGTGCCGACGGCGAGTTTCAAATCCCCGATGATCTATAACCCATGGTTCCGCAAAGCAGGTGTCAATGTCGTCGTTGTACCGATGGCGTGCGAGCCGGATGACTACCCTGACTTTCTTCGTCTGCTTTTCCATCTCGGGAATATTGAGGGCGCGCTGGTGACGATGCCTCACAAGGTCTCGACCGTGGCGTTGCTTGACGAGACATCTACGACTGTGAAGATATGCGGTGCCTGTAATGCCGTTCGCCGCGACGAGAATGGGCGCCTCATCGGAGATATGTTCGACGGAGAAGGCTTTGTCCGGGGGCTTGTTCGTAAAGGCAAGGAAATCGACGGAGCCTCAGCCATTGTAATCGGAGCCGGCGGCGTGGGTTCTGCCATCGCGGCATCGCTCGCGGCCCACGGCGTATCGCAGCTTTCACTCTACGACACCAACTCCGCGTCCGCAGAAGCACTCGCGCATCGGCTTCGCACCTATTTCCCCAATCTCGCTGTCGCAACGGGTACGAATGACCCCATGGGTTTCGATATTGTCGTCAACGCGACACCCCTGGGCATGAAGCCGAACGATCCCTTGCCGATGGACCCTGAACGCATCGCCCCCGACGCCTTCGTTGGAGATGTGGTCATGACTTCCGAAACCACGCCATTTTTGGCGGCGGCACGCGCAAGGGGTTGCCAGACTCAGTTTGGCACTGAAATGTTGTTCGAACAGATCCCCGCCTATCTCGAGTTCTTCGGCTTGCCATCCACAACGTCAGAAGAACTCCGAAACCTTGCCGAAATAACATATTGAGACCATGTATGGACCTGCCCAAGAACAGCTTTAAAGCCGCGCTTCTGGAGGGGCGGCAACAGATTGGTTACTGGTGCACTATCGACGACACCACCATGACCGAAATGGCAGCTGGTTGCGGTTTCGACTGGCTACTGATCGATGCGGAGCACACGGGAATGGACCCGAAGGCGGTTCTCGGGCACCTGCACGCGGCGTCCGCTTATCCGGTGCAAACGGTTGTCCGCCCAAGTTCACTCGACCCCGCCGAGATCAAGAAACTGCTCGATTTCGGCGCGCAATCGCTGCTCATCCCGTATGTGCGCAATGCTCAAGAAGCCGCCCTCGCTGCCGCGGCCGTCGACTACGCCCCGGCGGGCATTCGCGGTGTCGCAGGAATTACTCGCGCCACGCGGTTCGGTGCCGTGAAGGAATACACAAAACGGGCGCGCGAAGAGATCTGCCTGATCGTCCAGATAGAAACTAAATCCGGACTCGAAGATCTGGAGAATATTCTGGCGACCCCCGGCATTGATGCCGCCTTTGTCGGCCCTGCCGATCTTGCCGCCAGTCTGGGCTATCCCGGCGAAGCCAGTCACCCCGAAGTGAAACGTGCTTGTCTCGATGCATTTCGCCGAATTCGCGCCGCAGGAAAGCCAGCTGGTTTTCTGACGCTCGACTATGATTTCCTGGCCGAAGCGATGGAAGCAGGCAGTTGCTTTACTGCCGTAGATGTCGATACCGCTGTTCTCAGACGCGGCACGCTGGCAAGCGTTGCACGATGGAAATCGGCGGGGTCTAAGTAGACTTCACGATACAGAGATATCGTTTGTTTTCCAGATAATCCACGGGCACAGTTTTTATCTTGATATTTGAACCAGAGGTCGGGGAACAAAGAAATCTGATGATGTCCGGAACCCAAGAGACGCTGTCGCTGTTTGACCCAAGAACGCGGCCGGACCGCGGAAAGTCGCGTCCTGCCGCCACGAGCGAACGAGCAGACCAATGTCCGATCATATCCCGCATCAGCAGACCGTTTCCCGCAACGATTGGAATTCTGCGCGTGAGGCACTGCTGATCGAAGAAAAGAAGCTTACCCACGCCCATGACCGTCTGGCCGCGGAACGGCGCCGATTGCCGTGGGTGACGGTCGAAAAGACATACGAATTCATCACGCCGTCAGGCAAGGTCGGGCTGGAGGACCTTTTCGACGGGCGTCGCCAACTCATCGTCTACCACCACATGCTGAAACCAGATGATTCCGCTCCGTGCCCAGGGTGCGGCATGGTCGGCGACCAGATGCCGCATCTGGCGCATTTGCATGCCCGCGACACCTCGTTGGTCTTCGTCTCTCGCGCGCCTCTGGACCAGATCGAGGCGTTCAAAGCGCGCATGGGCTGGCAGATGCCCTGGGTCGAGACGGGGGATGATTTCGGTGCGGATTTCGACGTTCCGCGTTATTTTGGCCTCAATGTCTTCATCCGTGACGACGGCGATATCTTCCGCACCTATTTCACCAAGGGACGCGGGGTAGAGACGCTGGGCACCGCTTGGACGCTGCTCGACCTCACTCCATTGGGCCGTCAGGAGACGTGGGAGGATTCGCCGGAAGGCACGCCGCAAAGGGAAGCACATCGGTGGCTGCGGCTGCATGACGAATATGAC
>JBBKWG010000018.1:0-6607 GCA_037968835.1 Paracoccaceae bacterium | reverse complement strand
AATACGTCGAGCCCTACCGTGGGACCGACTGAACGCGGCACGGTCGAGCGGCTTTTCTATCTGACGATCTTCCTCAAGGCGCTGCTTGGCGTCATCCAGATCATTTCGGGCGGCCTGATTGGCGTTCTGCCGATAGACGCCACAACCGGCTTTATCCGCGCCTTGGTCCAGCTTGAATTGTCCGAAGATCCCTCCGATCCTTTGGCCGGCATGATCCTGCGCGGCCTTTCCGGCGTCACCTCAGAACATGGTTTCTACACTGTTTACCTGCTTCTACACGGCGTTCTTAACGCTGGCGTTGCTGCTGCGCTCGCCCTTGGCCGCCCGTGGGCCTACATCGCCTCGATCGCAATTCTTGTCGTGTTCGTTGGCTACCAGTTGTGGAAATACGCCCAAGCCCCAAACGCGCTTCTGCTTGTGCTGACAGGCATCGACATGCTGGTGATCGCGCTGTCGTTTCTTGAATTGCGCGGCATGGATGCCCGAAAGGATCGGATCAGGACATGACCAGACCTGTCGCTCGCTTCGCTCTGAACCCCGCCGTGGCCGCAACCGATGCCCCACCGATCCCCGAGGCGCGGCGCTGGCTTGACGGTGTGACTTTCCCGTCGGATCGCCCGCTTCTGAACGTCTCGCAAGCCGCGCCGGTCGATCCGCCCCCCGAAGGATTGCGCCGCGCGATTGCCGATGCGGCACTGAACGATCCCGGCGCGCATCTTTACGGTCCGGTGCTGGGACTCGAGGAACTGCGCGCCGAGGTCGCAGACGAATGGAGTCGCGTTTACGGCGGCAGCGTGCGCCCGTGCGACGTCGCGATCACCTCGGGGTGCAATCAGGCGTTCAGCGCGGTAATGGCGACGCTTGCCGGTTCTGGAGATGAAGTTCTTCTGCCAACACCCTGGTATTTCAATCACAAAATGTGGCTCGACATGACCGGCGTCCATGCGATCCCGCTACCCACGAACGCGCAGATGATCCCCGAAGTCGACACCGCGCGCGCCCTTCTAAGCAGCCGCACACGCGCCATCGTGCTGGTCACGCCGAACAATCCCACGGGCGCCGAATACCCGGCCGAGACCCTCACCGCCTTCCGCGATCTCTGCCGCGAGCACGGGATTGCGCTGGTCATCGACGAAACCTACCGCGACTTTCACAGCCTGTCCGGTGCGCCCCACGATCTGTTCACCGATCCAGACTGGGGCGACACGGTCATCGACCTTTACTCCTTTTCCAAGGCGTATCGGCTGACCGGCCACAGGGTCGGGGCGATCATCGCCTCGCCAGCGGTGCTGGCCGAGATCGAGAAATTTCAGGACACCACCATCATCTGCGCCAACCAGCTTGGCCAGCGAGCGGCGCTTTGGGGTATGCGCAACCTGCGTCAGTGGCTTGCCGGCGAGCGTGACGAAATCCTCGACCGGCGTGCAGCGGTCGCCGAATATTTCGGGCCGCTCGAAGGCTGGAACATTCTCGGCCTCGGGGCCTATTTCGCCTTCGTGACGCATCCATTCGATGCCTCATCCGAGGTAATCGCCCAGAAACTGGTGCGCGACGCCGGGGTGCTGGCCCTGCCCGCCACGATGTTCGCCCCCTCGGGCGATCCGATCTGCCACACCGGACTTCGGATCGCGTTTGCCAACATTGCGCGCCCCGAAATCGCCGAACTCGCCCGACGCCTCGCAACCTTCGCACCCTGAGCCGCCTCTTGCCCTGCTTCCGGGCCTCGCGTAGGAAGTCGCGACCATTTCAGAAGGGCTGAAAACGCATGGCTAAGAAAAAGGCGGCGAACGTTTTCGTCTGGATCATCATGGCGTTGTTGATCGCTGGTCTTGCGGGCTTCGGTGCGACGAACTTCGGCGGTTCGGTCCGCTCGGTCGCCACGGTCGGCGATACCGAAGTCGATGTGAACGACTATGCCCGCGCGCTCGAAGCGCAAATGCGCAATTTCCAACGCACGACCGGACAGCAGATCACCTTCGCCCAGGCCCGCGCCTTTGGGATCGACAGCGCGGCGTTGTCGCAGCTTGTAAGCTCGGCCGCGCTTGAAAACGAGGCCAGTGTGCTTGGTCTGTCGGTCGGCGACGAGAACGTCAGCCGCGAGATCATGGGCAGCCCGACGTTCCGCGGTCTGTCGGGCAATTTCGAGCGTGAAACCTATGAATTCACCCTGCGCCAGAACGGCATCGACGTGCGGGACTACGAAGAACGCGTGCGCGGCGAAACCGCCTCGGGCATTTTGCGCGCCGCCGTCAGCGCGGGCGTTGCGACACCCGATCTGTTTGTCGACACGCTGTTCAATTTCGCCCGCGAAACCCGCGACGTGACATGGGCAAGGCTCGGCGCCGACGACCTCGAAGCACCTTTGTCCGAACCCTCCGACGACGATCTGCGCGCCTATTACGACGCCAACCCGGAACCCTTCACCCAAGCCGAAACCCGCGTCATCGACTATGCGTGGCTCTCGCCGGATATGATCGTCGGGTCGATCGAGGTCGCCGAAGATCAGGTGCGCGCGCTTTACGACGGGCGCATCGACGAATACGTGCAGCCCGAACGGCGTCTGGTCGAACGTCTGGTATTCGCAACCGACGCCGAAGCCGCCGACGCCGGGGCGCGGCTGGACGCGGGCAATGCGACATTCGACGACTTGATCGAAGCGCGTGGCCTGACGCTTGACGACGTCGACATGGGCGAGGTCGCCGCGGCCGATTTGGGCGAAGCTGCCGACGCCATATTTGCGCTCGAAGAGCCCGATGTCGTCGGACCGCTGCCGTCGCTGCTTGGCCCCGCGCTTTACCGCATGAACGGGATTCTCGCAGCCCAGGACACGCCGTTCGAGGACGTGCGCGATGAACTCGCAGCCGAGGCCGCCGCAGATCGTGCCCGGCGCATCATCACCGAAAGCATCGCCCAGATCGAAGACCTGCTGGCAGGCGGCGCCGATGTCGCAATGCTGGCCGAGCGCACCGACATGCAGGCCGACCGGATCGAGTGGCGCGACGACATCAGCGAGGGTATCGCCGCTTACGACGCCTTCCGCGCCGCCGCAGCCGCCGCCGAACCCGGCGCCTTCCCCGAGGTTGTCGAACTCGACGACGGTGGCATCGTCGTGGTCGCGCTTGACGAAATCGTGCCGCCGACGCTGAAGCCGTTCGAGGATGTGCGCGCCGAGGTGGTCCAGGCCTGGGTCGCTCAACAGACGCAATCGGCGCTGGAAATCCAGGCCAACGCGCTGGCCGAACGGTTGCGGAATGGCTCCGAGATGGCAGCCCTTGGCCTCAGCCTCGAAACCGACCGCGCGCTTGGTCGCGATGGTTTCGTCGAAGGGACGCCGCCCGATTTCACCGACATCGTGTTCGACATGGAGACCGACGAAGTGCGGGTGCTGGCTGAAGGCGGCGAAGCGTGGCTGGTGCGAATTGACCGCATCCAGGTGCCTGATCCGACCACGCCCGACTCGCAGGCGGTCCGCGCCCAGTTCGCCCTGCAAACCGCCGAGGCGATCTCAAACAGCCTGCTGACGGCCTATACGCAGTCCGTCCTCGACAACACCGGCGTCACCATCAATCAGTCCGCCATCAACGCGGTTCAAGCCCAGCTTCCCTGATGGCACTGATGCCCGCCTACGACGATTTCGCCGCCAGTTTCGAAGCCGGGCGCAACCAGATCGTTTATCGCAGGCTGGCTGCTGATCTCGATACGCCGGTTTCGGTCATGCTGAAACTTACCGACGCGCGCGCCGACAGCTTCATGCTGGAAAGCGTGACCGGGGGCGAGGTGCGCGGGCGCTATTCGATCATCGGCATGAAGCCCGACCTGATCTGGGAATGCCGCGGCACGCGCGCACGGATCAACCGGCAGGCACGGTTCGAGCGGCAAAGCTTCATCGACGAACCGGCCGACCCGCTGACATCGCTGCGCGCACTCATCGCCGAAAGCCGGATCGACCTGCCGGACGATCTGCCGGGCGCGGCGGCGGGGCTGTTCGGCTATCTCGGCTATGACATGATCCGGCTGGTCGAAAACCTGCCCGACGTGAACCCCGATCCGCTGGGCCTGCCCGATGCGGTGATGTTGCGTCCGTCGGTCGTGGCGGTGCTCGATGGCGTCAAGGGCGAGGTCATCGTCGTGGCTCCGGCGTGGGCCGCCTCGGGGTTGTCGGCGCGCGCCGCCTATGCGCAGGCCGCCGAGCGGGTCATGGACGCCGTGCGCGATCTCGAACGTCCCCTGCCCGGCGGCGACCGCGATCTGGGCAGCGAAGCGGTGATCGCCGAGCCGGTCTCGAACTTCACCAAGGACGCCTATATGGCCGCGGTCGACAAGGCCCGCGCCTATATCGAGGCAGGCGACATCTTTCAGGTCGTGCCCTCGCAACGTTGGGCGCAACCGTTCCCGCTGAAGCCATTCGCGCTCTATCGCTCGCTCCGCCGCACCAACCCGTCGCCGTTCATGTTCCACTTCGATTTCGGCGGGTTTCAGGTGATCGGGGCCTCGCCCGAGATCCTGGTGCGGGTGTTCGACGGTGAGGTGACGATCCGTCCCATCGCCGGAACCCGCCCCCGCGGCGCCACGCCTGAGGAGGACCGCGCGCTTGAGGCCGAATTGCTGGCCGACGAAAAGGAACTGGCAGAACATCTGATGCTGCTCGATCTCGGGCGCAACGATGTCGGACGGGTCGCGAAGATCGGCACCGTCCGCCCGACCGAGGAATTCGTCATCGAACGCTACAGCCACGTCATGCACATCGTGTCGAACGTGGTCGGCGAACTTTCGGACGAACACGACGCGTTGTCGGCCCTGCTTGCCGGTCTGCCTGCCGGAACCGTCTCGGGTGCGCCCAAGGTCCGGGCGATGGAGATCATCGACGAGTTGGAGCCGGAAAAGCGCGGCGTCTACGGGGGTGGTGTCGGGTATTTCAGCGCCGGCGGTGACATGGATATGTGCATCGCGCTGCGCACCGCCGTTCTGAAAGACCAGACGCTTTACATCCAGGCCGGTGGCGGTGTCGTCTGGGACAGCGATCCCGAGGCCGAGTGGCAGGAAACCGTCAACAAATCCCGCGCCATCCGCAAGGCTGCCGAGGATGCGGGCCGGTTTTCGGGCGACGGAAACAACTAGTCGGCAACCGAAAATCCGCGCAATGTGAGCGATATGAAAACAACAAGCTATTCCGGCCCCCCGGGCGGCCATCCCGACCAGACCCAATTGTTGAGCGACCGCGCCGTGTTCACCGAAGCCTACGCCGTCATTCCGCGCGGCGTGATGCGCGATATCGTGACCAGCTACCTGCCGCATTGGGACAAGACGCGGCTGTGGGTTCTGGCCCGGCCGTTGTCCGGCTTTGCCGAGACCTTCTCGCAATACATCGTCGAGGTCGCCCCCGGCGGCGGCTCGGAGCGGCCCGAGGATGAACCGGGGGCCGAAGCCGTTCTGTTCGTCGTCCAGGGACAGGTGACGCTGACGATCGAGGCGACGGCACATCAGATGACGCCCGGCGGCTATGCCTTTCTGCCCGCGGGCACGGACTGGTCACTTTCCAACGACAGCGACGCGGTTGCGCGTTTCCATTGGGTCCGCAAACGGTATCAGCCTGTCGATGGCGTGCCCGCGCCGACGGTGTTCGTGACGAACGAGGTGGATGTCGCCGACAATGCGATGCCCGGCACGGAAGGCAAATGGGCGACCAAGCGTTTCGTCGAACCCGACGATCTGCGCCACGACATGCACGTCAACATCGTGACGTTCGAACCCGGCGCGATCATTCCGTTCATGGAAACCCATGTCATGGAGCACGGGCTTTACGTGCTCGAAGGCAAGGCCGTCTATCGGCTCAATCGCGACTGGGTCGAAGTCGAGGCGGGCGACTTCATGTGGCTGCGCGCGTTCTGCCCGCAGGCGTGCTATGCCGGTGGCCCGGGTCGCTTCCGCTACCTGCTTTACAAGGATGTGAACCGCCACGCCAAATTGTGAGGTTCGCCGGGATCGCAGTCACGACACCGTCCACGGCTCCTTGAACCAATGCTCCTCAAGATTGGCCCCCGCGCCGATCCGATCGACCACCGCGAACAGCCCCGGTGCGCGCAGCGGCGACAGCACCCCGTGCCACGTCCCGCGATGAAGATTGATCGCCTGCCCGGCTTCGGTCCTGAACGCCAGCGGCACGCCGGGACTTCCGCCCTGATCGGGCGCGACGATGACAAGAAAGCCGTCCATGCTCATCGGAATGAAACACTGGCTGCCATCGGGGTGCCGTTCGACCATCTCCAGCGCCAGCGGCAGCGTGCGCGGTTCGGCGCGAAACAGGCTGACCCCGGCGCGTCCGTCTCCGAAATCGAGCAGCGCACGGTCGTGGAAGCGGCCGCACAGCCCCTGGTTGATGATCCGGTCGGGCGCGCCATCGGTGTCGATCACATCGCCGAACGGCGCGAACTCCGCAGCCGAGATCGCCCTGATCGCGACAGTCCGGGTCATTGGAGCTTGTCGATCAGCCGCAACTCGGCAATCCGCTCGACCTGACGGCAGGCCTCGCCGAACTCGCTGGCGCGGTCGTTTTGAAGTCGGCGCCGGAACGCGGCCTCGATCGACTCCCGGGTGTTGTCGCGCACCG
>JBBKWG010000017.1:0-3261 GCA_037968835.1 Paracoccaceae bacterium | reverse complement strand
TCACCTCGACCAATATCGCCCGCATCCTCAACATCTATCCCCGCAAGGGCGCCATCGTGCCGGGGGCCGACGCCGATCTGGTGGTTTGGGACCCTAAACTGTCCAAGACGATCCACGCGACCAATCAGCAATCCATCCTCGATTATAACGTGTTCGAAGACTTCGAGGTGCGCGCACTGCCACGCTATACTCTGTCGCGCGGCGAGGTGGTCTGGTCGCATGGCAGCAACACGCTGCCTACCCCCGGACGCGGACGCTACATCCCGCGCCCACCGTTTCCTTCGGCTGCGCGCGCTTTGTCGAAATGGAAGGCGCTCACCGCGCCCCGCTTTGTCCACCGCGATCCGCAGAACATCCCCAGCGGCGTTTAGGCCGCCAATCGCAGGAGAAGCGAACATGACCAAGAAGATTTATTGCGCATTCGGGACAGACATCGATTCCGTTGCTGGCTGGATCGGTTCATA
The DNA here is from genome assembly GCA_037968835.1 of Paracoccaceae bacterium. Lineage (GTDB taxonomy): Bacteria > Pseudomonadota > Alphaproteobacteria > Rhodobacterales > Rhodobacteraceae > JBBKWG01. The sequence continues at coordinate 2,797 of JBBKWG010000017.1, read as the reverse complement.
TGGCGGCGGCGACAGCCCGTCAGACATCCAGCGCGGTATCTTTGCTACTGAAGTCGGCGTGCCGCGCCTGCTGCGATTGTTCAAGAAATACGATCTGCAAACGTCGTTCTTCATTCCCGGCCACAGCCTCGAGACCTTTCCCGACGAGATGAAGATGATCGTCGACGCGGGCCATGAGGTGGGCGCGCACGGCTATCTACACGAGAACCCGGTCGCCATGACCCCCAGCCAGGAGGAAGAGGTGCTGGTCAAATCCATCGAGCTGATCGAGGGTTTGACCGGCAAGGCGCCGCGCGGCTATGTCGCCCCTTGGTGGGAGATGTCCGCCGTCACCGCCGACCTCTTGAAGAAATACGGTTTCACCTACGACCACAGCCAAAGCTACCGCGATTTTCAACCGCACTATGCACGTTCGGGCGACGAGTGGAACGTGATCGACTATACCAAGACCGCGAAAGAGTGGATGCGCCCGCTCAAGCGGGGCGGCGAGATCGACCTCGTCGAGATCTCGGCGAATTGGTATGTCGACGACCTGCCGCCGATGCTGTTCATCAAGAAATCGCCCAACAGCCACGGCTTTGTCGACCCCCGCGTGATCGAGCAGTTGTGGAAGGACCAGTTTGACTGGGTCTACCGTGAGATGGACTACGGCACCTTCGCCCTCACCATCCATCCAGACGTGTCGGGGCGACCGCAGGTCTTGCTGATGCTGGAACGGCTGATCGAATACATCAACGGCCACGAGGGCGTGCAATGGGCTCCGTTCGAGACCATCGCCGACGATTTCCGCCGCCGTTATCCGTTTGGTGGCGCGGAACGACCAGCGTTGATCTGAGGCATGTGCAGTGCCTGCGGTTACCCGCCCGCTCCGGGGCACTGGACAGACGCGGGCGCTGTCACGCCGGGTGATCGGCTGCGCAATCGCCTGATGCGGATGACGGTCGTGAACCGGATTCTCGCGCCCTATCATCTAAGCGCGCGGGACGACGGGGTGATCCCCGGTATTCAGTTATCGTCAGGGTTCGGGGCAAGCGTCATTGTCCCCGACCTCGAAATGCTATGGGCCGAAGCGGCGCGTATGGCAGGGCGGCCTATCGACCCATTGGCGCGTGATGGCTGAGGCAGACGGGCGCATTCCGCTGACAATCCTCGGCGGCTATCTGGGTGCCGGCAAATCCAGCTGGCTGCGGCACCAATTGCACGTCGGAGGGTTTTCCGGCGCGCATGTTCTGGTAAACGAAGCGGCCGAAATGCCGGTGGACCATCTGCTGCTGGCCGGGGCCGAAGGTCTGACCATCCTAGCGGATGGCTGCGCCTGCTGCGACGGCGCCGCGCGCTTTGTCGCGGCGATGCGTGGTCTGTGCGACAGGCGCGTTGCGTCGATTGTGTTGGAAACCAGCGGCCTGTCCGACCCGGCACGCATCGCCGCACATATCGCCGCGGACGGGGTGCTGGCGCGGCGTATCCGCGTGGTCGGGACGGTGGTTGTCGCCGACGCCCTGCACGCTGCGGCGCAGCTGGCAACCGAGCCGCTGTGGCTCTGCCAGATAGAGGCGGCAGACCGGATCGTGCTGACCAAAGCCGATGTTGCCACGCCCGGTGCTCTGGCCCGGCTTGCCGCGACCATGGCGGTGGTGAACCCTGGGGCCGAGGTCTCCGGCGCGGTCCTGGGATCAGCGGTGAAATTGCCCGAGACTCACGGTATCGCGCCACTTGCCATCCTGCCGCCCGAGAACGAAGCCGCGCCGATCCGCACGCTGCGCCTTGATGTCAGTGCCGCCGCAAGTTGGGCTGCAATTTCCGTCTGGCTGTCCGCCGTCCTGCATACCCACGGCGATGACCTTGTACGCGTCAAGGGAATTGTACGTGCCCCGGCGGGCCGATTGCTGCTGCAGGCGGTGCGCGGCACTGTGCAGCCCCCTGAAATTCTGCCCGACACGCTGGCCAGCGACGGCACCGCAGAGGCTGTCGAGAATGTCATCGTGTTCATCGGACGTGGCCTCGAGGATGACCGGATCGGCTGTTCCTTTCGGACGTTGATGGCCTGAGCCAGATGACACCCGGTGAAGCATGGAAACTGTGCGCTCTGTCAAGGGAACGCCGCTTGGGCTGATGGAGGCGTCGGGTTAGCGTCCATGGATGACCCGACGCACCCCGTTTCGCTACTTCAAGTCGGGACCCGAGATCTTCCGCCTTGAGGTGATCCGGTATGTCCGGATCCAGCAGTCACTTCGAAATTTGAAGGAGCTGTTGCATGAGCGCGGCCTCTAGAGCTGCTCAGCCGAAATATTGCGCTGGCATCGGTTCGGAATCGCCGTGTTTTGTCACGCTTAACAAAATCAATAACTTAGCCGGTGGAGATGGTTCGACGTTAGTCGCGTTCCCTCCGCCACTTGCCCTTGAGAAACCGTTCTCCCGATCCGGCTGTGGCCGGATTTTTCCGTTGTTTTCGAGGGTTATGCGGGAGGTGCTGAGCACCGGAGGTAGTGCCAGACGAGCCGAAGCACTCTCTCTGAGGCAGTATTCTCTGAAGCTGATGACTGCGCCGATTTGGTGCAGAGCCTGTAGGGCTTTAATTATTATGAAGGTTGGAGCCATTTGCGCGACAAGACAACTGCCGTAGTTACATGAGCCGGGCAGCGCCTGCCCGCCTAGTGCCGCCACACCGACCGAACGTAGGTCTTTATGGAGCCAGGCACTTCTTCGTTCAATGGCCGCTTTGAGGGCAACCACGTCCGTTAAGTTCACCATTCTGTCCAAGCAAACGGTGGCTGCGTGGCGTGGTGCCAAAGAGCGG
>JBBKWG010000016.1:0-4816 GCA_037968835.1 Paracoccaceae bacterium | reverse complement strand
GCGGCGGAACGTGGGCTCGATCTGGCGTCACTCGTAAAGGCCGGGATTGCGCAACCTTACCACGTGGCCGATCTCGATCTCATCAAGTCAAGCGGGGCCGCGCCGTCTGCTGCAGTCTCACCTTCAGCGATCCTATCGCTTGTGACTGCCCGCGCGGACGCCGCGGCGTTTGACGCACTGCTTGAGGAAATGGCGGCACGCCTTGCGCAGCCGCTTGATCCGCACATCCTCGTTGCTGGTTTCGCGGCTTCGGCGCTGAGGGAAGATCACCAGGCGGAAGCACTTATCGTCGCCGCCGAAGTCGGGGTCGAGGGTGCGCGCATGCTCTATCTCGACCCGGATCGTCATCGGCCGTCGCGACCCCGCCGCGCCGATAAAAATGCTATGCCGGATCTCATTCTGCGCGACATGACCGATGCGCGAATTACGGCCATCGCTATCGGCTCGGATGTTGTTCCGTCGCTGACGCTTGGCCGGGATCGCACGGCATTTACCCTGTCGCTCTCGTTTCGCGAGGATATGCTATCGTCGGGTGCCGCGATCAGATTGATCGACGATTTCGCCCGCAGGCTCGAACAGCCATTGGAGACACTTGTGTGATGCCCCGAGACAATGAAAACACGATCGAAACCGGCCTTTGGATCGACGGGGCTTTCCGCGATGCCTCGGACGGAGGCACGTTTTCAGTAACCAACCCTGCCGATGAAACCGAAATCGCCAAGGTTGCCTCGGCCACGCTCGACGATGCGAACGCGGCGCTCGATGCCTGCGAACGCGCGTTTACGGACTGGCGCGCGCGCTCACCGCGCGAACGTTCGGAGGTTCTGCGGCGCGTCTGGGAGATCATGAACGACCGGAAAGATGACATCGCGCGCCTGATCACGATGGAAAACGGCAAGGCGCGTGCCGACGCTCTGGGCGAGGCCGCCTACGCCGCCGAATTCTTTCGCTGGTTCGCCGAAGAGGCCGTGCGTGTCGACGGGATGCTGAAGCACGCACCGGCATCGGGTGCGCGCATCGTCGTGGGGCACAAACCTGCCGGGATCGCGGTTTGCGTGACGCCGTGGAACTTCCCCGCAGCCATGGGAACGCGCAAGATCGCGCCGGCGCTCGCAGCAGGTTGCCCCGTCATTCTGAAACCCGCATCGAACACGCCTTTGACCGCACTCGCGCTGATGCCGATGCTGCACGAGGCGGGGGTGCCCGCAGGTCTGGTCAATGTGCTGCCGTCGTCCTCGACCGGGAAGCTCGTCCAGCATCTCATCGACGATGAACGGGTGCGCGTGATCTCGTTTACCGGCTCAACCGAAGTGGGTCGCAAGCTTTTGCATGCCGCTGCCGACCGCGTCCTCATTCCGGCCATGGAACTTGGCGGCAACGCGCCGGTCATCGTTTTTGACGATGCCGATCTCGACACCGCTGTCGAAGGCACGATGCTGGCCAAGATGAGAAACGGCGGCGAGGCCTGCACCGCTGCCAACCGCATCTACGTTCAGGACGGCATTCACGATAAATTTCTGGACCGCCTGACCGCGCGTATGAAGGCCCTGAAGGTCGGCAACGGGTTGGACGATGGCGTCGAACTCGGCCCGCTTGTCGACAAGGATACACGTGACAAGGTGGCCCATTTCGTCAGCGATGCGGTCGAGAAAGGCGCAAAGCTCCATTGTGGCGGCGAGGTGCCGGAACGAAAGGGCTGGTTCTATCCACCCACCGTCCTGTCGAATGTGCCCGAAAATGCCGATTGCGTAACCGACGAAATCTTCGGCCCGGTCGCAGCGATCCAGAGTTTTTCGTCGGAAGACGAGGTCGTGAAAAAGGCGAACGAGACGATCTATGGGCTGGTGGCCTATGTCTTCACCAAAGACATGAGAAAGGGGATGCGCGTGTGTGAGGCGATGGATTTCGGAATGGTCGGCCTCAATCGCGGCCTCGTCTCGGATCCCGCCGCGCCATTCGGCGGCATGAAGCAGTCAGGTCTGGGACGCGAGGGTGCGCATGAGGGTATGTTCGAATTCCTCGAAACGCAATATATCTCGGCAGAGTGGTGAAACGGGTCAAATTCACGCTGAACGGTGCCGCTGCCGAGGTTGGAGTCAGCGGAACGCTTCTTGCGGCCTTGCGCGACGAACTGGGGCTGAAGGGCACCCGTTTCGGTTGCGGGTCGGAAGCCTGCGGCGCCTGCATGGTGGTCGTGGATGGAGTGGCGCGGCCGTCCTGCACCTTTCCGACCGACGATCTTGAGGGCAAATCAGTTGATACGGTAGAGAGCCTTGGCCCTCCTGCCGCACCATCGCATCCGCTTGGCCGGGCCGTCTTGGACGAGCAGGCGGCGCAGTGCGGGTATTGTCTGCCCGGCATCCTGATGAGCGCAAAGGCGCTACTCGACCGTGATCCCGATCCCGACGATGCCACCGTCCGTGCCGCGCTTGACGGAAATCTCTGCCGTTGCGGCGCGCATCTTCGCATTTTGCGCGCCATCGAGCGCGCGGCAAAGGAGATGCGCGGATGATCGGTGCCTTGCCGCCAGCACTTAACGACGCCCCGCTTGTTCGCGATTGGCTCAGGCTGGAGGAGGGACGCGCGACGCTTCTGACTGGCCGGGTCGAACTGGGGCAGGGTGCGGTAACGGCTATCGTCGCAATCGCGGCGGCGGAACTTGGCCTCGATCCCGAAGCGATTGATGTCGTCTCAGGCGACACGGACCGGACACCGAATGAGGGCTTCACGGTTGGATCTATGTCGATCTCGCAAGGGGGGGCCGCGGTCGCGTGGGCCGCGTCGGCTGCGCGCCTATTGGTTCTCGCCGAAGCGGCGCGCCGTCTCAACGTCGCGGCCGCGGAATTGAGCGTCCGCTCCGGTGCGATTATCCACGATGAAACGACTACCGGCCTGGATTTCTTGGAGGTTGGCGCGGCAGTCGACCTTTCCGTGGCGACTGCAGATCATGGCGATCCCGGTCGAATGCCGCGAGCCGCTGAATTGTCGAGGATTGACCTGCCAGACCGTGTGCTTGGCGCGCCATTCGTTCACGACATCGGCGGAGCCGAAACGCTTGCGGGTCGTGTCCTTCACCCACCGCAAAGAGGCGCGCGTCCGGTTACGCTTGATACCGAGGCACTGGCGGCGCGACCCGGCGTTCTTCATGTCGTGATTGATGGTGATGCGCTCGGTGTAATCGCCGCCAACCAGAGCGACGTCGACGCGGCGATATCCTGGGCGAATGAACAGGCTGGCTGGCAACAAGAGGACGCCAAGTTTGGCGACCTTCGCGATTTTCTCGGGAAACGTCTCGAAACGGCGGGCGACACAGTTTTCGAACAGGGCGATGCGGACGCGGCTAAAGGCGATGTCGTCGAAGTGCGCACAAGTCGCGGATATATCGCCCATGCGGCAATAGGACCGGCCGCCGCGGTTGCTTGCTGGAACGATGGACAATTGACTGTCGACAGCTCGACGCAGGGTGTTTTTCCGCTTCGAGGTGCCTTGGCGAAGGCGTTCAAACTCGACACATCAGCGATCACCGTTCGCCACCGCGCGGGATCCGGCTGCTACGGGCACAACGGAACCGACGACGCGGCGGCAGATGCGGTATTCCTAGCCCGCGCCGTACCGGGCACACCGGTGCGCGTTGTCTGGAGCCGGACCGACGAATTTCGCGCAGGGCCGCTCGGGGCTGCGATGGCAACGAGCGTGCGCATCACGCTGTCCGAGGGGCGCATGAGCGGTGTGCGTGTCCGCGTCGCCTCACCTCCGCACTCGTCGCGGCCCGGAACGGCAGGGCATCCCTGCCTCTCGACGCCCGCGCGCTTCGATCCGCCGCAGGCCTTTCCGCAGATGCCGGACGTGCCGCCTAACCGCGGCGGCGGCGCTGACCGCAACGCAATTCCACTCTACGCGATCCCTCACATGCGCGTGGAAAAGACACTTATCCACGATCTGCCGCTGCGCACTTCATCGTTAAGGGGGCTTGGAACGCATGTGAATGTCGTCGCGATCGAACGCGGCGTCGAGGCGGCGGCGCGCGCGACCGGCACAGATCCGGTGGCTTTCCGTCTGGCCCATCTCGACGATCCACGCGCACGGGCGGTGATCGAGCGTGTTGCCGGTGACGGACTTCCTGCACCGGACGCCAGCGGCGCGTGGGGACTGGGGTTCGCGCGCTACAAGAACACGGCCGCATATTGCGCGGTCGCACTCAGGCTTGAAGTTGGTGAACGTCTGCGCGTGACCAACGTGCGTGTTGCCGTCGACACCGGCGCGATCATCAGTCGCGACGGCACCCTCAATCAGATCGAGGGCGGCTTGCTTCAGGCGATCAGTTGGACATTGTTGGAGGAAATGCCGCTCCACGGCAGCGGGGCCGGAGCAATCGGCTGGGAAGACTATCCTATCCTGCGCTTTTCAGACGTGCCGGACGACGTGCAGATCGAACTTGTCGACCGGCCAGACGAACCGTCGCTGGGGTGCGCCGAAGCACTCGTCGGACCCACGGCCGCCGCGATTTGCATAGCGGCGGAATCCTTCATGGGCGCAAGTCTTCCCGAAATGCCGTTGACCCCCGCGCGCATTTTGTCGGCGATGTAGTCCAGGTGAGAAAGCAGGATTGGAAGGGACTGGTGCTAGAGCACGGGCGATTTGACAACCGACGACCGGCATTCTGAGCCCGACCAAGTGCACCGAAATATGCTGACGCTTGGGCACGAACGTCGCCCCCTCACACACCGCCCAAGGCCCTGACCTGAACGCCGGACCGTGCGAGGGAATCCGCTATCGAGGGCTCGGGCATGGCGTCGGTGAACAACTCGTGGACCTC
>JBBKWG010000015.1:0-12943 GCA_037968835.1 Paracoccaceae bacterium | reverse complement strand
ACCGTCGCGCGGTTTGAGCCCGACAGAGACCCAACGCCCAAATCGCCTGAAATCGGTCTCCACAGAGCGGATTCCGATGGAGAAAGAACGCGTAAACCGCCGGAAATACGGGACGAATCTAGCAATATTTTAGTGTAATATCAATGGCTTATGTGGGTGGCGGAGAGACAGGGATTCGAACCCTGGAGACGGTCTCCCGCCTACACACTTTCCAGGCGTGCGCCTTCGACCACTCGGCCACCTCTCCGGCAGGCGTCGTGTAGCGGTTCTGGCGGGGGGGATGCAAGAGGACTGTCGCCATAAAATTCGGCAATTGTGGCTGCATCAAACGCCTACGCGGCGGCGTCCTGCGCTCTCACTCGATATAGCTACAGCTCCACGCCTAATCGGCGTCGGCATCGGGCGCGATCAGGCCGAGGTCGACGGAGTCCCCGGATTTGTCCTCCCGCGCGACGTCGGGGCTTTGCGATCTCGTCGCGCCGTTCAGGGCCTCGGGGTTCCTCAGCCAGATATCTCGTTGCGCAAACGGGATCTCGATGCCTTCTTCCTCGAATCGTTTCGCGATCTCGTGGTTCATGTCCGAATGCACGCTCAACAGATAATTGACGTCGGACAGGATCGCCCGGATCTCGAAATCGAGGCTGTCGGCGCCAAAGCCGCGAAACAGCACAGCGGGTTCCGGTGTCATGGCGACAATCGGGTGCGCCTTGGCGATTTCCTTCAGGATACGCTCGACCTTGCGAGTGTCGGTTCCGTAGGCGACGCCGACCGGCACGATGACGCGACCGATCGAATTGCCGCGCGTCCAGTTCGTGACCGTGCCGGATATGAAGTCGCCGTTGGGAACGATGACGTCGGTTCTGTCGAAGGTCTCGATCACTGTCGAACGCACCGAGATCGACTTAACGATGCCGGTCTGGTTGTTGACCTCGATCCAGTCGCCCTCGCTGATCGGCCGTTCGATCAGAAGAATGATCCCCGAAACGAAGTTGTTGACAATGTTCTGAAGGCCAAAGCCGATACCGACACCAAGTGCGCCGACCACCAGCGCCAGCGATGAAATGTCGATCCCGGCGGCGGTGACGGCGACGATGACCGCGATCGTGACGCCCAGATAACCAAGCCCCGAGACAAGCGCGTTGCGTCCGCCCTTGTCGATCTTGGTGCGCGGCAGGACGGTCGATCTGAGGGTGCCTTGCAGCAGGCGCGTTGCCAGTAGTCCAAGCGCCAGCACGATCCCGAAATTGATGAAATCCGTCGGTGAAATTGTCGTGTCGCCGACGCGAAATCCGGTGCGGAACCGGGTCCAGATCTCGAGAAGATCGGTCGGCCGCGCACCCCATTGAAGGGCGAAGATCGGCAGCGACAGGATCGTCAGGGCAAGGGTGATCAGCACCGGCGGCAAGGCGTCGGTCGCCTGCCCGGCAGAACGCCCGGTGGCCAGCGCATATCCCGAACGGATGACGAAGTGCAGCGCCGTCAGGAACGCAAGCAGCGCAAGCGACGTGCCGGTCGGAACAAGGATGCCGGCGGCGCTGTTGAAATAACCGATGGCGGCAAGGATCGGACCGCCGATGCCGATGACCTGCAGGATCCGACCCAGCAGATGTTCCAGCCGGATGGTGAATCCTGCCCCTTCGTCGGCCGTGTCCGGATTGGACTCGCGCAGCATCAGGCGGCCAAGGCGGAAGTAGACCAGCCCCATGATCAAAAGCACCGGGAACGACAGAACGCTCAGGATCGAGGTTTCGAAATCTATCGCGGCATCTACTTGATACAAAAGCACCATGACGCCGATCAGAATGCCGAGTGTGCGGGCCAGCAGTCGCCCTTCCGCGCGTCCGGCCTTGTTCAGCGAGAATGGCGACGGCAGCGCGTCGCTTTCCGGAAATATGCGATTCCCAAGCCAGCGCGAGACGACGTAGATTACAATTCCGAGGTTCAGGCCCAACGCCAGTCCACGCCCGGTTTCCCCCAGAACGCCCGACAACAGGATGGCGCCGTTCAGCGTCGAAATGCCGATGAGGGGCAAAAGAATGGCGGCAAGCGAGACCACGAAGCCCCAGACCACCCGCGCCACCTCGCCCGAGCGTTTTTCGACCCTGACGATCTGGCGTTCGGCAAATCTTGGCCCGCGCGTGATCAGGATAAGGGCGATCAGGACCAGTGCGATCGTTCCCGGCACGGTCTTGCGAAAATCGGTTCGTCCCTCCAGCGATGAGATGTTCGAGACGACTTCTTCCTGAACCCGGCTGCCAACCCCGATCAGTCGCTGCAACGCCAGACCCCACTGGGTCGGCGCGAGCGGCGATGGCTCCAGTTCAAAGAACGCGTCGGTCTGGCGCGCGCGCAGAACAGCGTCGATTCGACCGATCAGCGCATCGGCGCGGGCATAAGCCTCCTCGGCTTGGATCTTCGGCTCTCTCGCATCGGCAAGTTCCGTATTCAGGGCCGCGCGACGAGTGGCAACCGATTGCGGCTCGCTTTCACCCTCGGCGGGCGCGGGACCAAGCGCGTCAATTTGTGCCAGAAGCGTTTCGATCTGCGTCTTGTTGGTGTCCTGCGCCTTCAGAAACCGTCCGCGCCACTCGACCAGCGACGCCCGCAACGTCGCAAACCCCTCGTCGGACAGCCTGCTTTCGTCAAGATCGGTCGCAATCGACGCCGCGACCCTCTCCCACCCGTTGTAGTCAGGCGGTGCGGCCTGCGCGAACGCCGACCCGCAAGCAATCGTCAGAATGACGACGACGGAAAGCGCGAATTCGCGGAGGTTTGGCCAAATCATCGGGTTCAGTTTTCAAAGACGGTCGGAAGAATACGCCCATGATCTTCCAGCCAGTCGGGCGTCGGAAGGCCCTTCTCCGACAGGAACGCCGGATTGAACAATTTCGATTGATAGCGATTGCCGTAGTCGCACAGAATGGTGACGATGGTGTGCCCTGGACCCATTTCGCGGCCCAGACGGATCGCCCCGGCTATGTTGATGCCGGTCGAACCGCCCATGCAAAGCCCTTCGGTTTTCAATAGGTCGAAGACAATGGGCAACGCCTCGGAATCGGGGATTTTATACGCGAAGTCTGGTGTGAACCCTTCGAGGTTGGCGGTGATCCGGCCCTGCCCGATGCCTTCGGTGATCGAGTCGCCGCTGGGCGGATCCTCGTGCGTGTAGATCTTGAAAAGCCCCGATCCATCGGGGTCGGACAGGCCGACCTTGACGCCTTTGGGCTGAAGCACCGCGCCGACACCGGCCAGCGTTCCCCCGGACCCGACCGCACAGGTGAAACCGTCGATCCTGCCGTCGGTTTGCTCCCATATTTCTGGCCCCGTGGTTTCGACATGGGCCTGCCTGTTGGCGACATTATCGAACTGGTTCGCCCAGATCGCGCCCTTGGGTTCGCTCTGATCCAGCCGTTTTGCCAGCCGTTCGGAATAGCGCACGTAATTGTTCGGATTCTTGTAGGGAACCGCCGGCACCTGCACCAGCTCAGCGCCGCAAAGCCGGATCATGTCCTTCTTTTCCTGGCTCTGCGTCTCGGGGATGACGATCACGGTCTTGAACCCCATCGAAGCCCCGACCAGCGCCAATCCGATGCCGGTATTGCCCGCCGTGCCCTCGACAATCGTGCCGCCCGGCTTCAGCGCACCGGACGCGACCGCATCGCGAATGATGTAAAGTGCTGCGCGATCCTTCACCGACTGGCCGGGATTGAGGAACTCGGCCTTGCCATAGATTTCGCACCCGGTGGCTTCAGACGCCCCGCGCAGACGGATCAGAGGCGTATTCCCGACCGTTTCGGCGAGATCTGCACGAACTTCCATGTGAAGCGTTCCCTTTTTTTGCACCCCATTGTCCTAGAGGCCCAAAGGGCGGGTTTCAATCCGCAGCGCGCAACCGTTGGCGGTTTGCGACCAACCACTGCGCACTCAGGATGAGCGGCGCGGTGTTGGCAGCGCCCGAGGCAACCAATTCCGTCAGATTATCGAGGCTCACGACATGCGCCATGATATCCTCGGCCTCGCCCGCGAGACCGCCAACGGTTCCATCCGCGCCGGACAGGTCCGAAATCGCCACATAACTGAACAGGAATTCGCTGTATGCGGCCGGGGATGGATAATATCCCGCGATCTTGTAGAGCCGCGACGCGACAAGGCCGGTTTCTTCGCGCAATTCGCGATGCGCGGCCGCTTCCGGTTCCTCGCCGGGGTCGATGCGCCCCGCAACCGGTTCAAGGCACCACGGGTTCGCGTCGGCGCGAACGAATGCGCCGTGCCGGAACTGCCGCACCACCAGAACGCTGTCGGTCTTGGGATCGTAGGGCAGAATCGTGACCGCATCGCCACCCATGAAAGTCGCCCGCCTGACCCGCGCGCTTTCGGATCCATCGAAATGCGGGAAGCTCAGATCGTCCTCGCGAACCGCGAAATAATCCGTATAGGGCTGCCGCGTCTCGTGGATGCGGGCCTCGCTTGCGGACATCTCGGGCGCGAATGCTGCCGGCGACGGGTTCTTAGATGCGCGCATTCGACTCGACGCCCGCGCCCGGACCTGCGGGAACGCGTTCGCGGCAGCTTCGGGCGATAACTTACCGAAAAGCCGAATGTATTCCTCGGCGGCATTGCGGATCAACGGTCCGTGCGCGCCTTGCCAATCGGCCAGCGACCACCTTGCGCCTATCTCCCAGCGATCCACCTCGGGGAAATAGACAAGCGCATCGCAAAGGCCGGAATCCGTTTCAATGACGCGCGGTTCCAGAGTGTAGCCAAAGCCGATCTCATAGAAATCGAGCCGCGCCTTTTGCTCGTCATCAAGCGTGACCAGCAAACCCGAAATCGCAGCGCCCGGTTCGTCGACGATCAGCGGGAAGGTTTCGTCTCGTGCCCAATAGACAGCGTGGTCAGCCAGTCGCGCGGCTTCGATCGGCGGCAAACCTCCTGCAACGATCTCAAGAAGCCTGGTGTCGCAAAGGGTTCCATAGAGAAAAACCCGGGTGCGATCCGTCACGACCACCTTCGCGCGAAGAACTCAACCAGCCACGACATGAACACGGCGCCAACGATCGCGGGCCATATGACCTCTTGCGTGGCGATCAACTTCGCATAGTCCAGGAAATATTGCGCCATCTCCTGAAGCGCGTGAACCGGCCCGTCGAAGAACATCTGTGTCGAGCGGACCAGCATCTTGTGAAATGCCCAAAGTCCAATGCACCAGAACACCGTCGCCCCAAGCGTCGTCAAACCGTATCCGAACGACTGGCGATAAGTGACGCCGGCCCCCCTGCCCATGATCGTCCATCCCAGTATCCCGCCGATCAGCGCGTTAAGCGGTGAAAACAGGCCGACCTGCGTGCCTTCGGGCAGCAATGGTTTGACGAGGTCTGTCAAGAAGTAGGCGAGTGCGGCGAAAGCTATCGCTCCGATTAGTTTTGCGCCCGTAGGCATCTGCTCTATCCCGGTTTTGTGACCGTTATCTGTGTGACGTCAGTGTTACCGCTGTGAAACGACGCGGCACAAGAGGTTAGGTACAAGTTCCACATTCTTCTGAACCGATCGTCGAATCCAAGCAACGATATCTCGTCCCACCTTTCGTTGAAGGTATCGTGCCAGCGCCGCAACGTCTGGCTGTAGCTCTCGCCGAATTCTATGGATTTCGCCACTTTCAGGCCCGCTCTTTCGACTTCGCCGCGCAGAACCTTCGGTGACGGAAGCATCCCGCCCGGAAAGATGTGTTTCTGAATGAAATCAACGCTCTTGCGGTAAATCTCCCACCTGCTGTCCTTGACGGTGATGATCTGCAACGTCGCATTGCGCCCCGGACGAAGCCGCTCGCGCACCGTATCGAAATAGGTCGCCCAGTAACGCTCGCCGACCGCCTCGAACATCTCGATCGAGGCGATGCCGTCATAAATGCCGCGTTCGTCGCGATAATCCTGCAACTTGATGCTGACCCGGTCGGACAGTCCGGCGTTGGCCATGCGCTGCACCGCGTAGTCATGCTGTTCCTTGGAGATCGTCAGACCGGTGACCTTCAGCCCACGTTCGCGGGCGGCGTATTCCGCGAACCCACCCCAGCCACAGCCGATCTCAAGCACATGATCGCCCGGAACCGCCCCCATCTGATCGACCATGCTGGCGTATTTCTGGATTTGCGCTTTTTCCAGACTTTCCTGACCGGATTCGAACTTGGCCGAGGAATAGGTCATCGTGTCGTCAAGCCACAGATCGTAGAAGCTGTTTCCCAGATCGTAATGGTACGAGATGTTTTTCTTGGCCTGCCGTCTGGAATTCGACTGAAGCCAGAAGCGCATCCGCTCATAGGCACGCACCAGCGCCATGCCGGCAAAACTGTCATACATATCGTCGTTGTCGGCGTGCAGGACATCCATGAAGGCCTGAAGATCGGGCGTCGACCACCAGCCTTCGAGATAAGCATCGGAAAATCCCAGATCGCCCTCGCGGATCAGGCGGGCGAACACATCTGGATTATGGATCTCGACTTCGGCAACCGGGCCGGGACCGGCACCCTCGACCCGGAACCGCCGACCGTCGGGAATGACGAAATCCAGCCGCCCGTTCTTCAGGTGCTTTGCCAGGGCAAAGGTCGGAGCAAAATAGCGCGGCAGATCGGACTGTCCGTCCAGCGTCGTAATCGGCATGTCATCCCCATGGGCCGCAGTGATTGCTACAAGAGTAACGCGGGACGCGAGGTCTTCAACTATTTCTTGGGGTTAAGTGCCATTCAAAGGCCAAGTTCGCGAAACACGCATGGCAATTCCTCGGGCAGATCCTCGGCGATCAGGCCGGGGCCGAACGACAAGGCGCACTCGGTGTGCAGCCAGGCGGCGGTCTCGGCGGCCTGCATCGGGGCGAAACCTCGCGCCAGAAGCCCGGTGATGAAGCCCGCCAGCACGTCGCCCGACCCGGCGGTGGCAAGCCACGGCGCGGCGCGGTCGTGGGTGGACGAGTTTATCGCACAGCGCCCCTGCGGATCGGCAATCACCGTGTCGGAACCCTTGAAAACAACGACACAACCGGTCCGAACGGCGGCCTCGCGGGTGGCATCGACCTTGGAATAGGCGGGGTCTTTCGTGGCGGAGGCATCGAGTTTCTCGGCGATGTCCGGAAACAACCGCCTGAACTCGCCCGCGTGCGGGGTCAGGACGCAGGTTTCGTGAAGCGCGTCGAACAGGTCAGGATGCTGCGACAGGATCGTCAGCGCATCGGCGTCGAGAACCGTTGCTCGGGGGTCCACTCCTGCGCGCCCCAACGCCTCCGACACCAGCGCCTGACTATCCGCCCCCGTCCCCATTCCCGGCCCAAGGCACAGCGCGTTGATCCGCTGATCCGTCAAAACCTCCGCCAGCGCATCACTATCCTGAATGCGCGCCAGCATCACCGCCGTCACCTGCGCCGCCACCTCGGACTGCGCCGAAGGCGGCACCCCCAGCGTTACCAAACCCGCACCGATCCGAAGCGCCCCGCGCGCGGCAAGACGGGCAGCTCCTGTGCGACCGGGGCCACCGGAAAGGATCAGCGCGTGGCCGTGGGTGTATTTGTGCGCATCCGTCGTCTTGGCGAGCATCGCGCGCCGCCGGGCGTTCATTTCGATCTGGCTGGCATCACGATACATTTCTCGCCTCCCGTGGCTTGCAGCTTTCCGCTGGATCAGAGGCCAATATCCCGCACCACCACCTTGCCGCATCTTGTCGGGCCTTCGCCCGCAACGTGACCGTGTTTGAGTTGATGAAACGTCACGGTCAAGTCGGCGCTCAGATGAAAGGTCTGAACCGACTGGCCGGTGTCCGACGAAAGACCACTCGGGATATCGACCGCGACAATCGGTGCGTCGCACCAGTTCTGCTCGTAGTAAATCCGATGCATCATCCGGGTCACCAGATCCGGCAGCGGTCGGTTCAGTCCGATGCCGAAAATCGCGTCGACCCAAATATCCGGATGTGGATCGTGAAGCAGCGGGTCGCGGGTATCGCTGTCGGTGAACGGGTGGCAACGCCCCGACTCTGCCCACCGCTCGTAATTCACCCGCGCATCCGGCGGCAGCTTGTCCGGCACACCGTAGAGAAACACCTCCACCTGCCAGCCCCACTCCTTCAACAGTCGCGCTACCACGAACCCGTCGCCGCCGTTATTGCCCGGCCCGCACATAACCACCGCGCGGCGCGAGGCTATCGCCAGGTCTGGCCATTCCTCGAAGATCGCCTCGACGACCCCGCGCCCGGCGCGCTCCATCAGATCCAGCCCCGTCACCTCGCCCGAAGCGATGGCGGCCTGTTCGATCGCGCGCATTTGCGCCGCGCTCAGCAACTCGGTCATGAAATTCTCGCCCATCGCCTCTGCACGGGGCCGAATATGACCGCATCGCGCGCCACCCGCCACTCATCAGGCAGGATGTCGCAAGAAATCGCGTTTACATTCCGCCCAGCTTTCCGCCAAACTGCCCAAATATTGTGCAGGCCGGTCAGAAAGCCGGTGCGACGCCATATGGCAGAGTGGCCATCAATTGTGGCGGCGCGCGGCCCGTGGTCTCACCCAACCAAACGCGTCCAGGGAGTCGAGTCATGAAAAAGATCGAGGCGATCATCAAACCGTTCAAGCTGGACGAAGTGAAAGAGGCTCTTCAGGAAATCGGGGTCCAGGGTCTGAGTGTTCTGGAGGTCAAGGGCTTCGGCCGTCAAAAAGGCCATACCGAGCTTTACCGCGGTGCCGAATATGTCGTGGACTTCCTTCCGAAAGTGAAGATCGAGGTTGTCCTGCCCGACGATCAGGTCGAACCCGCAATCGACGCGATCATCAACGCCGCCAAGACCGACAAGATCGGCGACGGCAAGATCTTCGTGTCCGACATTTCGCAGGCCATTCGCATCCGCACCGGAGAGGCTGGCGCCGACGCGCTCTAGCTCTCCGCACACCGACGCAATACCGATAGTATACCGACACGATACCGATAGAAGGAAAACGGTTCTCATGAGCAACAAGGACGTCTTGAAAACGATCAAGGACGATGATGTCGAATACGTCGATATCCGCTTCACCGATCCACGCGGCAAACTTCAGCACGTGACGCTTTTGTCCGATCAGGTGGACGAGGATTTCCTCGATGACGGCTTCATGTTCGACGGCTCGTCGATTGCCGGTTGGAAGTCGATCGACCAGTCCGACATGAAGCTGATGCTGGACACCAACAGCGCCTATATGGACCCGTTCTACGCCGAGAAAACACTGGCGGTTCACTGCTCTGTGGTCGAACCCGACACCGGCGAAGCGTACGACCGCGACCCGCGCTCCACCGCCGAAAAGGCCGAGTCCTATCTGAAATCCACCGGCATCGGCGACACCTCTTACTGGGGTCCGGAAGCGGAATTCTTTCTGTTCGATGATGTTAAATATTCGGTCGCAATCAACAAGGTATCGTACGAAGTTGATGCAATCGACGCGTCCTGGAATACCGACACCGACTACGAGATGGGCAACATGGGACACCGGCCCGGCGTCAAGGGCGGCTACTTCCCCGTCGGCCCGGTCGACGACGGTCAGGACATCCGTTCGGAGATGCTGTCGACGATGAAGCGCATGGGCATGAAGGTCGACAAGCACCACCACGAGGTGGCGTCGTGCCAGCATGAACTGGGCCTGATCTTCGGGACCCTCACAACCCAGGCCGACGAGTTACAGAAATACAAGTATGTCATCCACCAGGTTGCCCACGCCTACGGCAAATCGGCCACCTTCATGCCCAAGCCCATCGCGGGCGACAACGGCACCGGGATGCACTGCAACATGTCGATCTGGAAAGACGGCAAGCCCTTGTTCGCAGGCGATAAATACGCGGACCTGTCACAAGAGGCGCTGTACTACATCGGTGGAATCCTCAAGCACGCCAAGGCCCTGAACGCCTTCACCAACCCCTCGACCAACTCCTACAAGCGCCTCATCCCGGGCTTCGAGGCTCCGGTTCTGCGCGCATACTCCGCTCGCAACCGGTCGGGTTGCGTGCGCATTCCGTGGACCGAAAGCCCGAAAGCCAAGCGCGTCGAAGCACGCTTCCCCGACCCCTCGGCAAACCCCTATCTGTGCTTCTCGGCGCTCCTGATGGCCGGCCTCGACGGCATCAAGAACAAGATCGATCCGGGCGAAGCCATGGACAAGGATCTCTACGACCTGCCACCGGAAGAACTGGAAGGCATCCCGACAGTCTGCGCATCCCTGCGCGAGGCGCTCGGAGAGTTGAGCGCGGACATGGATTTCCTTATGGCCGGCGATGTTTTCACGGCCAGCCAGATCGAGGGATACATGGATCTGAAGTGGGAAGAGATCTACGCCTACGAGCATACGCCGCACCCGATCGAATTCAAGATGTATTATAGCTGCTAAACGGCAGACTTATAAAGGAAAAGGGCGCTTCGATGCGCCCTTTTTTGTTGTCTGAAATGACGATTAACGGAAGAATCCAAACCGCCTGATCCACAGCAACAGAAGCAGTCCGATCACCAACAGCATCCCGCTGACAGCCCAGAATGCCCACGGTGAATCCGCGCCCGGAATCCCGCCAACGTTGATCCCCAACAGGCCGGTAATCAGCCCCAGCGGCAGGAAAATTGCGGCGACGATTGAAAGCAACAGCATCTGCCGGTTCATGTTTTCGGCCCGACGATCCATGATCTGATCGTGAACAATCTGCGACCGATCCCTGATCGCGTCCAGCTCCTCGCCCAGACGAAAAACCCGTTCAGCAGCCTCTCGAAGTCGGCTTCTGTCGCGGTCCGCCAGCCAGGAAACGTCTTCGATCTCCAGCGTTGTAAGCGCATCGCGTTGCGGGATCATGAACCGTCTGAGCAGGATCGCCCGCCGTCGAAGTGCTGAAAGTTCCGGGCGCGAAATCTCGCCCGAAGGCTCAAGCACCCGGACCTCCATGTCGTCGATTTCTTCGTTCATGGTGGCCACGGCAGGCTCTGCGCGGTCAGCGAGCCGCAGTGCGATCTTCGCCACGAAATCACCTGGCGACGTCGGTGCCTGACCGCGCGCAATAGCTTCGAGCAGATCTTCAAGGGCGTGAAGCGGTCTGACCGAGATCCCGATCACCTTGTCCCGCGTC
This sequence comes from Paracoccaceae bacterium, assembly GCA_037968835.1. Classification (GTDB taxonomy): domain Bacteria; phylum Pseudomonadota; class Alphaproteobacteria; order Rhodobacterales; family Rhodobacteraceae; genus JBBKWG01. The sequence goes on along the minus strand of JBBKWG010000015.1, from coordinate 1,836 downwards.
AACCACAGCCGGACCGAGATCATGTCCTCGGGTTCCGCGCCGGGATTAAGGTTTATGCCGCGCAGGTTTATCAAGGCACCATCACCGTGAACCGTGCAGCGCGGCCGCGTCTCGTCGGCGATGAGGGCGTCGGTCACGAAACTGTCGAGCCCGCACGCGGCCATCAGTTGCGGACGTTCGGGCGCATCGCGGCGAATATGCTGCCACGCGAACTGGCCCTTGTCGCGCTCGGACGTCAGACCCGCGAAGTCTTCGGGGGCAGTCGCCTCGGCCCCGCCATTGCCGTCAAACACGAACGTCAGCACGTCGGGAACGTCCGCCGGTGCGGCATTGTCCTCGCTTGGCTGTATCACGCCGACCCCCTGCTTGAATGAACCATGTCCTGCATCATTCGGCCGCCTCCACCCGCTCCGCATCTTCGGGGCGCGCGCGCCATATCGCATCTGCAAGGTCGGGATTGGTGATCGCGTTATAAAGCGCGCGATATTCCGGCGTTTCCAGCAGCGCCGCAATCCTGTTTCGGTGCCAGTCCACGGCTTGCGCGTGAAGACTTGACAGCGTGTGATCACTCAATAGCTGATCCAGAACAGCCTTGGCCCGGGGAATGTGCGCCAGAATGCGGGTGTCGGTCTCGGTCGCGTAATTTCGACTGGCCCAATAGGCGAGACCCTGATCCTGATCGACATGGTTGATCCGCCCGCGCTGCCGCTTGACCAGAAAGCTTTCCGCCGAGCGCAGGACATAGTGATTGAGCGTCACCATGTCATAGCCGATCGTATCCTTGCGGGAGAACCATTCGTTCTTCAGGGCAACCCGGTCCGGCATGACGCGCCCTGCCCCGTTGACCCAGCGGATCTCATCGACCCGCGCTTCGTCCAGATGCAGCGGTCTGTGCACCCCGATCTTGGCGAAGGGGCCGTCCGTTCGAAAGAAGCTCTTGAACCCCCAGCCCAGACGCGGTTTTGGCAGGTATTCCGGCGCGCAGGCAGTAAGCGTTTCGGTTTGCCAGACATCGTCGTAGCGGTGGATGCCCTTGTTGCCAAAGGTCCTCCATGTCATCGAAATGACGTTGGGATGGTTGGCCGCCTCAAGTAACGCGCCGAAGGTCCCGTCGCCGACGTGGATGTTCACGAACTCGTCGCAGTCGATAACCCCGACCCAGTCAGCGGTCGTGACTTCCGGGCGGGTGGCGGCGTCGTTCAAAGCGCCGCGCTGGGGTTTCTGCCCGGCCTCGCGGTTGTAGGGGTTCTCGCGCCGGGTGACGTGGCCGAGGACCGCGAGTTGATCGAGCACCGCATTTGTCGGATCGTCGCAATCGTTGGTGTAGACCAGAAAATGCGTGACACCGATCGACAGGTGATAGGCGATCCACTCGAGGATGAAACACCCTTCGTTTTTCATCGAGGTGACGACGACGACCCGTTCGGACGGCGGTATCGCATCAGGACGGACGAGCATCCTCTGGCGCGACTGAACCCGCTCCATGAGATTGCGAAAGGCATCCTCTGCCGTGTCGCCAATCGGAGGTCGCTCAGCGCGCAGCGGAATGGCCGTGCCGGCTGGCGCAACCGATGGGATGGTCGTGTTGGAAACTGAAACGGCAGGTTTGGTGTCGGGACTTATGTCCTGGTTGCTCTGCTCGGCGGAATCAATCGACGCCGTGATGAAGGCGAACAGTTCCGCCTCTTTCGGATTGGTCTTCAGAACATCAATCCGGGCGCGGTGCCAATCGACGGCAGCCTGATGCAACTTCGCCAGTTCCGGATCACTGGCGAATACTTCTCGCAAAACAGTGGCGCGGTCCCAGTTCGCTCTGATTGTCAGATCTTCTTCGTC
>JBBKWG010000014.1:0-17306 GCA_037968835.1 Paracoccaceae bacterium | reverse complement strand
CGCCCCTTGTCCCTTCTGCGCTGCCCCGATGGGATATCCGGGGACTGTTTTTTCCAGAAGCACGCCGGGAAGGGCTTTCCCGAAGCCCTGCAACGCGTCGATGTTGTCGAAAAGGACGGTGCCACGGCGGAATATCTCTATGTGACGCGCCCCGAGGCATTGGTTGCCGCCGCGCAGATGGGCACCATCGAATTTCACATCTGGGGCGCGCGCAAGGATCGGCTGGATCGTCCGGACCGCTTGGTTTTCGACCTCGACCCAGCCGACGATGTTGCTTGGGGCGATGTGCGCCAGGCCGCGCTCGATCTGCGCCACTCGCTCACGGATCTGGGACTTGCTTCGGTGCCGGTGGTGACGGGCGGGAAGGGGGTTCACGTCTGTGTGGTTCTGCGCCGCGCCAAAGGTTGGGATACCGTCAAGGGGTTCACCAAAACGCTGGCGCATATCATGGCCGCCCGTGAGCCTGACCGGTTCGTCGCAACCATGTCCAAGGCGCGCCGCAAGGGACGCATCTATATCGACTGGTTGCGCAATGAACGCGGTGCGACCGCGATCGCTCCTTACTCGCTGCGCGCCCGCCCTGGTGCTCCCGTCGCTGTGCCCGTGACGTGGGATGAATTGGCCGGGCTCAAGGCACCAAACGAATTTTCCATGGCGGAAACCCGCGAGAGGCTGGAGGACCCGTGCCCGTACCTCGACGCGTTGGACGACCCGCAGTCTCTGAATGAAAGCACCGTGGAAAAACTGGAGAAATGGAGCAAAGTGACGTGACCTGGTTCGCCGGTTTGCTTCGGATTTAAGATACTCCGCGCGCGGGTGTGATATTACTCCTAGGCGGTATCTTTGATTTGTTGTCCGTACAGGCATCACAGCCATGTCCAGTGGGTGGTCTCGACGTCTCGACAAAGCCAAATCAGGCAAGCGTGCTCTCGCCCGGACCGGCCTCGGCAACCGTCACCAACGGCCCCGGACATCGATCTCGGTGTTTGCGGCATCGGCTTTCCGCGCGGCAGCGACGTTCGTCGCGCGCTGTCCGAAGGAACGCCCTACGTGGTGGAGGAAGGCCGTCGTCTTACCGGCTATGCCACGTCCCTGAATGACCCCGCCATCGGGCATGCGCTGGCCGAAACTGACGATAATTTCGATGCGCTGGTCTTGGGTGTCAATGCCCTCGAACCACGCCCGCTGAACTTCCTTCTACCAGCCTAGCAATCGCGACTTTTGCGCCTGTTTCTGCGTCAGGGGGTGCAGGCCGTGAAGGCAATGACGCTGATGTCGCGCGGCACCTACGCCGACCCTCACAGTGTCTATGTCCCATCGCTAATTTACTGACTGATCACTGCTCTTTCGCAAGAAAGTTCGAACATGCACGACACGACTGAAAATTGGCCCCGCAAATCGCGGATCCGTAAACCGATGTCATGCGCGCTTCTGGGTCAGATTCCGGCGATTCGACATAAGGTGCCCGCGCCTATTCCGACCATGGAAGCGATGAACCGTTTGTTGCGGAGCGGGGGCACCCTCGTCCATGTCTCAATCCGCTGATATTTAAACTCGGCGTCCGGACCTAGCTGAAGTAGATGCTCGGTATGACGATCTCTGCCGCGAACCCATCGGCGCCGAAGGTCCGAAGCACCGTGCCTGAAAGTTTGTCCTCTATCATCGCCTTGATGAGAAAGCTGCCATAGCCTTCGCTTGATCCGTTCGGCGCTATCGAGCGCGGTTCTTTCCAGACAATCGTGATCGAGGAACTTCCCACTCCGGGATCAATCGAAACGTCGATATTCCCAACGCAATCCGGGTTCCCATGCTTGAGGTGATTTGTAATCAATTCGGCGAACAGCAGGGACAGAGGCAGGATGGCTTCCGCTGCGACTTCTAGTTCCGGCACATCGAAGTGCGGTCGCCTGGAATCGGGCAGCAGGTCGAAGGCGACGTCCATCAGACCTTTCAAACTGCTCTGGTGCGACGCGGCGGGAATTGCCTGATACGCGCGCGCCACGGTTTGAAGCCGAACCGAAAACGACGACGCCAGTTCCGGAACCGATGTCGCTTTCGCTGCCATGGTCCTGAAGATTGCAGAGAGAATTGTCAGGCTGTTGCCGACACGATGGGCCAACTCACGCCGCAGGATATTGCGCTCTTCCTCTTCACTCTTTCGCTGGATCGCCAGTCCGATCTGCTTGGCGATGGTTCGCACCAGCCGGATCATTTCGTCGTCGATGCGCGCATTCTTGGTGCCGAAGAACTCCATCACCGCGAATGTCTTGTCCTCTTGCGCGATGGGCACTGCAAATCCCTGAACAAGCCCGACTTCGGAAAAGCTCGACCGACGAATGAAACCGTCGTGCTGGGATATGTCAAAGACGGTGACAACGTCGCGGCTGAGCCAGGCTTGTCCCGGCAGACCCTCTCCCAAAGTGAAAGTGCGGCTTGCCGTATCGTCGACGACCGCCTGAAACTTCGGTTCAGAGACATACCAGATGCCAGACGGGATCAATTGGCGTTTGTCGTTGTGTCCGCGAACATAAAACACGTGAGCAGCTTCAAGCCCGGCAACGTCACAAATCGCGTTCAGGCAATATCTGGTAAAATCCTCCAGCGATGTGTCCTCGATGAGATTGGTCGCGACCTTCAGAAGCACTTCCGCCTCCTGGGTTCGCATTTCCTGATCGGACCGGCGCGCCTCCTCGAACAGCAGGCTGCGGATAAATGCGTAGAAAATGTCGCCGTCTGGTCGGTGCATCGGAAGGATTGCAAGCTCGACGGGAAACTCGAAATTCGAACGATCGACTGCGGTAATTCTGATGCGCTGTTCAAGTACGGGACCTTCGCGGGTCTCGTTATACCGCTTAAGGCCCTTGGCATGCGACGCTCGATGTTGCGTGGGAACGATGAGGTCGCCCATCGACTGACCCATCGCCTCGTCACGCGTCCAACCGAACAACTCTTCCGCGGCCTTGTTCCACGCGATGACCTTGCCGCGATGATCCATGCCGACGACCGCGTCCAGAGCGCGATCAAAAAGCGATGTCAAATGCTCCACCGTCGGCTCCATTGCCAAAGACCGTTCTCCCGCCCATATGGAACGCTGAATTGCGTTTTAGTTCAACGTGTGTAGCGGTTTCTTTGTGTCTTTTCGCCAGCGAGCACCAAGGCTTGGCAAGCATTGGCGAAATTTCCGGTCGATCTTGCTACATCGAACCCGGATATTTGGACTTTCTGACCTGCAACTGACCATCAACGTGATGCCGGGTGAAGCGAATATTGAAAAGATGTTATGCACCAAGCGCGACGGCTGGCTTGTCGTGAGGGTTGGCATGAGCTTCAGTCTCGACATCAACGAGTTCGGTGCGAACGACTGAGACTGGAAATACGGGGGCTCAGGTTGCGCTTCAGTCGTTGCTCAGCCGTAGAAGGCGACGCTTCAGAAATGTCGCCAAGCGTGGGTCCGTAACTGACGATTCTGGGGAATCCAAATCAGGGAGAAAGCAATGATCAAGTATTACTATCCGGATGGCGACCACTGCTACCGGGCGCTGCACACGGCCCATGCGGTTTATCACAACGCCGACGGAAAGCTGATCGCCCGCGCCATGAAACCGGACAACAGCGAGCTTTACGAATTTGAGATCGTCGGCTTTGAGCTCGTGCAGCCGGGTGTGCGCTGTGACTAGAGATATCGGACTAGATGTCCTTTGCGAATAGTCGGATTTCGAGCCTATTCAAGACCACTTCCCAGCGATCTGGGCTCGTGGTAAATTGCGTCAGGGACGTGAGTTGGCGCTGTTGCCAGCCCCTTAATGAGTGACAAGAAATGAAAGACTTAACTCGTATGAGAGTCGGCGTTTTGGCGTCGGCTTTTTTTGTGCTGTTTGGTGCCGTGTCGGGCCAGGCAGCTACCGCTACCTTTACTGATTTCGCTAGCACAAACTCGGTCGCGCTTCATCCCGAGCTTGTGATTTCTGATGTGGGCGGCAATAAATTTTCGGTTTCGGCGACACTTGTTGCGCCGGAATACGGCGATCTGGAAGCGATCTTCTTCGACCTCGCCGGCGGCTTGTCGAACGCTGATCTCGCAATGGTGACGCTTACTTCCGTCGCTCCATCGTCGAATACCTCGGGGAACTTTTCATACCTCTTCCAAAACGGCATAAACGCAAAGACTTATGGTGGATCCGGCACCCAGTGCGGGTCAAACGTTCTTTCCACCAATGCACTTGCTCTGCCGCTGTTCGAGGGAGTGGGGTGCCTTCGCAGCACTGGAAGCAATCAGCCAAACGACGGCGTGAATCCTGTTCTGTTGACGCTATACGATGGGTCGATGAAGTTGACCTTGGCGTCGTTCACCGGAATTGGGCTGCGCTACAAGTCTTCATCGAATGGAAGCGACAAGCTTTATTCGATGACGCGTGTGAACGAGGTTCCACTACCGGCGGCTGCATGGCTGTTGATCGGTGGGCTGGGCGGTCTGGCGGCGATGAAGCGCCGCAAGTCCTAAGTCACTCACGACACTTCGCCCGCGCCGGTGTCGGCGCGGGTTTTAACCGCGTCGAAGATCTGACCGTGCAGGTCCATCTTCGACGCTTCTTTTTTGATCACTGGATTTACGGCGTTTGTTGTCTCGTTTGCGAGGTAAGGGGACGCTGATGCGGAGCCGAATGCTCGACTTACGCTGAGGTGGGGAACAGCTCATAGCTCTGGCAGACCGTGTTGATTAAACTCTTGTTCGGCGGATCGCCGGTTATGTTGTGGCCGCGCAAAAGCATCATTCCAGCCGTCGGCGTCTCAAATCCTGCAATCAGCCTTAGCAGAGTGGTTTTCCCGCAGCCAGAGGGTCCCAGCAGCGTGAAAAACTCACCATCTTCGATACCGACCGACACCCCATCGAGGGCACAAACCAGATCGGATCCTGTGCCGTGTTCCTTACGCGCATCGCGCACTTTGACGGCGATACCGTTAGACTCACTCATACCCCCGACCCTTTTTTGTCATGTTGAGCGGATAAAGTTGGGGTGTCAAAAGGTACTGACCGGAGCGGTGCCGTTCGGCTTCGTGTCGATTTAGCCACCTGGACTCACTCAGTCGCGTGGCGCTCAAACGTCGATAGAATTCGTTCCCGCTGGTGGAACGCCGTTCCTCCGTGCCTTTCTCGGGCACAGGCTCACGCATAAGCTTGGGCGAGGCGCGCGGAGAAGTCATGTCCGAGATCGAACAGCAACTGAGCGACCTGGTGGTGGCAAGCAGAATCCTTGCGCACCAAGGAATATGTGATGCGTTCGGCCATGTCAGCGTGCGAAATCCCGACAATTCGCGTCATTTCTTTCTGGCCCGCGCCGTTGCCCCCGAACTTGTGACCCGCGACGACGTGAACGCGCAGCTTCAGGCGGAGTCGATGCAAATGGGCGCGGTAAAGTACCTCAGCGATGGGGAAATCAGATTAATTCAAGCACGTCTTGGCGACGCGAAGCCGGGCGAGGGCTACGATCGGGCCTGGCAATACTGGGCGCGGCGCGCGGGCGTCGGCCCCGATGTCGCAGTGCCTTGACGGCGATGGGCGTTCGCATCGGGTCTGGCCTCGCTTCATTCCAGAACCCCGGATTCCCGAACTACTGGGGGGCGCTGGTCAGCACCGGTTTTGCGGTGCAGATTCAGACCGTCGCAGTCGGTTGGCAGGTCTACGACCTGACGCGGAATCCGCTCGATCTCGGCCTCATCGGGCTTTCGCAATTTGCTCCGGCAATGGTGCTTGTGCTCGTCACCGGCGCTATCGCCGACAGATTTCCCCGCCGACTGATCATGGGGGTCTGCCTTGGGGTCATGGCGCTTGCCGCCATCTGTCTGCTGTGGCTGACCGCGACAGGGATTCCGCATGTCGGATACGTATTCCTTCTGATGGCGCTGTTCGGGACGGCGCGCGCCTTTTTTAATCCGGCGCGGACCTCGATCGTGCCGAACCTTGTGCCGCCCGAGCATCTTGCGAACGCGATAACCATCAATACCGGAGCCAGCCAGATCGCGACGATCTGCGGTCCGGTCGCTGGCGGGCTTCTCTATGCTCTGCATCCGTTCGCGGCTTACGGCGCATCGTTCGGGCTTTTCGCGGTCGCCGCGATCCTCGTCTCGCTGATCCCGAAACCTGCGCAGCGCATCGCGACAGGTGCGGCGAACTGGGCGACGCTGAGCGCGGGTTTCAGCTATATCTGGCAGAACAAGATCGTGCTCGGTGCCATTTCGCTCGACTTGTTCGCCGTGGTTCTCGGCGGCGCTACGGCGCTTTTGCCGGTCTATGCGCGCGATGTTCTGGACATTGGGCCGGTCGGACTGGGCCTTTTGCGCGCCGGGCCAGGGATCGGCGCGATTGCGGTCGGGTTGTACCTGATCGTCAATCCCATCACCGACCACGCCGGGCGGATCATGTTCGGAGCCGTCGCGGCGTTTGGGGTTTTCACCATTGTATTCGCCCTTTCCGAGACCGTCTGGATCTCGGTCGTCGCGCTGGTCTTGATTGGCGCATCGGACATGGTGAGTGTGTTCGTGCGCGCGACGCTCATTCAACTCTGGACGCCCGACGATCTCAGGGGGCGCGTCAATGCGGTAAATCAGGTGTTCATCGGCGCGTCGAACGAGGTTGGGGGCTTCCGTGCCGGCGCAACGGCCGCGCTGATCGGTCCGGTCGCGGCAGTGCTGGTGGGCGGCGTCGGAACCCTGGCGGTCGTCAGCATCTGGTGGCGCAGTTTTCCGGCGCTTGTCCGCATACGGCGAGTGGACGGGACGTGAGAACGCTCACAAACGGATCGAGGGCGCATGCAATCGCTCCTGGGTGAGACCCTTGCCGTGCTCTCGGCGATCTCGTTTGCCATGTTCAACATCGTTGTCACCCGAACTTCAGGATCGCGCGGAGACAAGGGCGTGCTGTTTTCGGTCGTCGTGACCATCGCCCTGTCTTTCGTGTTGTTCCTTGCGCTTGAGGCCGGACAAATTCGCATCGCCGCAACCAGGGAGTCCGCACTAGGGATCGGGCTTTTCGCATTCGCGGGCCTTTCGGCGATGGTTTTCGGGCGGACACTGGTATTCGACTCGATCCGCCGTCTCGGCGCGACCCGCGCATCTGCGGTTAAGCGCCTGAACCCGCTCTTTTCGATCCTCCTTGCGTCCGTGTTCCTGTCCGAAGCCGTGACGCGGTTCGATCTGGCCGGTCTCGCCGCAATCGCAATTGCCTTTGCCATTCTGTTCCGTGACAGCTTTCGCCTCGATGCGGCCGGCAGTGCCGGACCGATTGCCTATGCTATCGGCGCGGGTGCGGCGTTGGCCTATGCCGTTGCCTACATCGCGCGAAAGGCGGGACTGGCACAGCTTGACGCGCCGGCTTTCGGGACCTTCGTCAGTGCGCTGTCGGGCTTTGCCGGGTTCGCCTTGCTTGCTGCCCTGTCTCCGCGCTACCGCCCGATGTTCCGCGGGCTTTTCAAGGATATCGACCGAAACGTGATGGCTGCCGCCGTTCTGGTGTCGCTGGGGCAGATCCTGATGTTTGCGGCGCTGGCGCGTGAAAGCGTGTCCACGGTCGTGATGATCTCGTCTCTCGAAATCTTCTTCTCGATCTTCCTTGCGTCCTTCATATTTCGTACTGAGTCCCGACCAGGCATGACCGTCATGGTCGCGGCGAGCTTGGCCGTAGCCGGGGTCGTTCTGGTTGCATCTGGATGAGAAAATCCGCCGGATAACCGTTCCGTCATACGGGACGCCGTCCCGTTGACTGAAATACGTCGCAACTTTAGCATGACTTTGTAGAAATCTCGATGTGCGGCCGAGGGAGGTCGGTTTGCGCAATGGAAGACGGGTTTCACTCGCCTGCGCAACTACGCCACTTCGCGTCAGATTCGCATGGTGGAGGGAGAGACCCGACCCGACGGCTGACATCGCAAATCCGCGACAAGGTTAGGCTTCAAAAGAAATTCACCACCGGGAGGAACCATGAGACGCACATTTCTGAAATCCGCCGCCGCTGCAACGCTGGCGCTGGCAAGCTTCGGCACCGTCGCCACAGCGCAGACGGCAGAAGAGTTCTACAAGGACAACGTGATCAAATTCATCGTGCCCTACGATCCGGGCGGGGGATATGACGAATACGCTCGCATGATCGCGCCTTATCTTGAGAAGTTTACCGGCTCGCGTGTCGATATCGTCAACATGCCGGGCGCGGGTGGGATGAAAGGCGCGGTCGAGATATTCAATTCGCCCAGCGATGGCACGCATATCGGTATCATCAACGGCTCGGCGATGGTGACCAACCAACTCGCCGAAATCGAGGGTGCCACCTACAAGGTCGGCGATTATTCCTATCTCGGGCGCATGGTGTCCGACCCGCGCGTTTTCGTTGTCTCCAACGTCTCCGGCATTGACAGCTTCGAGGACCTGCAGTCCGACGGCGCAACCGCAATCGTCGGCGCAACTGGTCTTGGCGGATCGACCTATGTCGACGCCGTCATCATAGGCGACGTCTTCGGGATCGACCAGAAAGTCGTGCACGGTTTCGACCGCTCCGGCGACATCCGGACCGCGATGCTGCGCGGCGATGTTCATGCGATGTGGGGCTCGCTTGGCTCCGCGATCCAGGGCATCGAGGACGGCGAACACAAGATCATCCTTCACGCCGAGAAGGAAAGCCGCCCCGAACTTGGCGACGCGCCTTCGATCTATGATATCGCGAAGACGACGGCTGACCCCGACCGTTCGTTGAAGATCTTGAGAAGCTGGGAGGCGCTGAATGCAGTCGGCCGTCCGGTCGCCGGACCTCCGGATATCCCGGAAGACCGTCTTGCGTTTCTTCAGAACGCCTTCGAGATGTCGATGAAGGATCCCGAGTTCGTCGCCATGGCCGAGGAGGGCGGGCGCGACCTGCTGTTTGCGACTGGCGCGGAAATGGGTGAGATCGCCAAAACGGCAACCGAGCTTGAGCCCGATATCAAGGCACTCTTCGTCAAGGCAATCCGCGGCGAAATCTGAACAGACCGGAAACGCATTGATCCCCGCTGGGTAACCGGCGGGGACATTTCATTTTGGGTGGGGCGAAAACAACGTGACGATCATCGAGGGAATGACCAGCGGCTTTTTCCAATCGATCAGCCTCGCCGTCTTTCCCTATCTTTTCGCCGGCTCGATATTCGGTCTGATCATCGGCGTGATCCCCGGACTTTCGGGCCACTTCGCCATGGCGATGGCGGTGACCTTTCTCTATACGATGGAGCCCGCAACCGGCATCGCCTTCATCCTTGGCGCCCATGCGACGGTGGCGCAGGGCGGTGGGCTGACCGCGATCCTGTTCTCGACGCCCGGTACCGGGCAGAACGCGGCGACCCTTCTTGACGGCCCCCCCATGCGCGACAAGGGGGAAGGCGGCATAGCGGTGGGGGCGGCCATGGCATCCTGCTTTCTCGGCGCGACGTTCGGCGCGGTCGTCCTTGGCCTTCTCATCCCCGTGCTGCGCGAGGTGGTCCTGTTTTTCGGCCCGCCCGAGGTGTTCGTGCTGGCATTCCTTGCCCTCACCTTCGTAGCTGTCCTAGGCAAAGAGGATATGACCCGCAGTCTGATTGCGGCGCTTCTTGGCCTGCTCCTGGCCATGATCGGCGTCGATAACGTCACCAACACGTTCCGGTTCACGATGGGGTCCGACAGGCTGGCCGACGGGTTGCAACTGGTTCCCGTCATCCTTGGCCTATTCGCCGTCGCCGAGATGATCGACCTCTGGGTTCGCGGAGGCTCGCTGGCAAAGGGCATTTCAAAACCGCTTTCGGCGCGCGAGACGCAAAAGCAGATTTTCCAGGGCATCGGACTGGCCTTCAAGAACTGGTGGCTGGTGCTGCGATGTTCGGCTATCGGAACCGGCATGGGGCTGATCCCCGGCCTCGGCTCTGCGCCCGCCGCATTTGTCGCCTATGGGCACGCCAAGCAATCCTCGAAAGACAAGGAAACGTTCGGGCACGGCAACGTCAAGGGCGTGATCGGTCCCGAGGCGGCGAACGACGCGGTCGAAGGCGGCGCACTTGCCTCGACGCTCGCATTCGGCATCCCGGGTTCGTCGTCGATGGCGATCCTGCTGTCGGGCCTGTTCATCCTCGGACTCGACACCGGACCGCAGATGCTGAACCAGAATGTCGATATCGTCTTCGTGATGATCTTCACGATCATCTTCGGCAATCTCATCGGAACGATCGTCGGCATGTTCCTCGTGAACCCGCTTTCGCGCGCTACCGCGATCCGCGCTTCGGTCATGGTGCCGGTGTTGATGGCGATCATCGCCACGGGGGCCTTTGCCGGGGAACGGGCGATTTTCGACATCGGAGTCGCTGTCGTCTTCGGTATTCTCGGCTATGCGATGAAGATCCTGAACTATTCCCGGGCCGCGATGCTGATCGGGTTCGTGCTGGGCTTCGCGGTCGAGAAGAACCTTTACCTTGCGCTTCTGCTTGACGGACCGCTGTTCATTCTCGAACCGATCCCGCTGACCTTGGCCCTTATCACCGTGGTTTTCCTCGCCTGGAACGTCTGGACCATCTACCGCGACCGCAAAAGGGTGATGTCGAAGTGACGCCGCCTGTGGAAAGCGAGACGATTGCCGCTGCTGACAACGCGCGCGACGAAGCCGAAGCCCGCATGGCAAAAGAACGTGACCAGCGAAGCAACCTCTTTGCGATCGAAATCTGTTTTCTGGCATTCATCAGCATCGTCGTTGTCATCGCCTTCGTCGAGGCGCTGAGCTACAAGATCGTCTCGTCGCGCACACCCTTCGTCATCATGGTGCCGCTGCTGATCCTGATCGTGGTCCACATGCGCCGCCTGTGGAAAATCCGGGTCCATTTCGATCCCAAAGTCCGCATCGCCGCCGCACTCCGGGGTGGCGATGCGAAGATGAACAAGATCGCGGTGTTCTCGGGCTGGATGGTCGCGCTGGTGATCATGATCAGCGTCTTCGGCCACCATGCCGGCGTTTTCCTGTTCTGCGTCATCCTGATGCGATTTATCGCCGGCGAAAGCTGGAAGCTGACGCTTATCGTCGCTGCGGGAACCGTGTTGTTCATCTTCGGCGTGTTCGAGTTCGTCTTCAATATCGAGCTTTACCGTGGCCTGATCGTCCGCTGGTTCCTTGGGTATCGGGACTTCTAGCCGCCCTTGGTCGCCCGTTTTGCAGCGGTCTCTCGTCCCTGCCTCGGGTCGATCCAGACGTCGATCAGATACGGGCGGCCAACGCGAAGCGCTTTGACCCCTTCGGCAATCGCAATGTCCAGTTCGGGCTGTGTTTTCACCGGCCCCGCCGCCTCGACGCCCTGCGCGCGCGCCATCTGCGCGAGGTCAGGCGCTGGATCGTCCAGCCGCTGACCCACCCGGGCATTTGCAGGATTGCGGCCCCGTCGTCTGGCGACGCTTTCCTGATGCAATTCGTCGTTGAAGTAAGATCGGTTGTTTCCGATCACGAACAGCACCGGCAGCCGGTATTTCGCCGCCGTCCAGAGTGCTGTGATCCCCATCAGCGTGTCGCCGTCGCCGAGTGTTGCGATGACCAGCCGCCCGCTGTCCTTCAGTGCCAGCGCCGCGCCGACGGCAAGTCCCGGTCCGCTGCCGACACCGCCGCCACCGTCCTTGCCGAGAAAATCAAGCGGATGGCGCTGCGGCCAGAGGTCATGCGGCCAGCTTCGCGCGAGTGCGGGAAAAGTGACCGGCGTGGCACCCGTTTCGCGTTTGAGAGTCGTGGCGATGTCGCGGAAAGTCAGACTGTCGCCGGACCCGGACTTTGGCGTGGGCGACTCGGGCAGCACTGGCGCAGGCTTGGCGGTGCCGGGCAGGGCGGCCAAAATGTCCTCGGCGACCGGGTCCGACGCGCAGCCAAACTCGATATCGACAGTTGGTAACCCAAAGTGCTCCTGTCCCCAACCGCGATGAAGCTGCATGTCATCGCTGGCGTGGATGACCGTCGCTTCCGGGTCCGCGTCTCCGAACACCTGTTTGAACAACCCGCCAAGATCGATCCAGCCGAGGCTGAGAATTACGTCGGCCCGCGCAAGCACCTCCCGCGCAACCGCCGACACCTTGTTGAACGGCGCGCCCGCGTGGTTCGGGTGATCCGTGGGCACCATCGTGCCAACCTTCAGGTCCGACAGCATCGCAGCCCCCGTGCGCTCGGCCAGCGCCACGCGCGTTGCCATCGCCGCTTCGCGGCGCGATCCACGGCCCATCAGGATGACCGGATTGTCCGCGTTCGCCAACGCTTCAGCCGCCCTTGCGACCGCGATGGTTTCCGGGCGCGGTGGCGAGAGTGGCTTGTGGCGTGCGGGATCCGGCCAGCGCACAGGTCCCTCGACCGGCGCTTCCTGCCATCCGGCGTCCATGTTGATGTAAACCGGGGCCATCGGCGAGGTATTGGCGATCTTCCAGCCGCGCGCCATCGCTTCCGGCATTGCCGCGGCAGACGCCGGCTGATCGTCCCATTTGGTGAAAGCCCGGATCAGCGCGCCCTGATCCTGCGCGGTGTGAAGCCAGTCGATCCAGGGCCGTCGCTGCACCGCGTCGACCGGGCCGGTCGCGCCCAGGATCAGCATCGGAGCGCGGTCACCCCAGGCGTTGAAGATCGCCATCGAGCCGTGCAGCAGCCCGACATTCGAGTGAAGCGCCACCGCCATCGCCCGACCCGTCACCTTGGCGTAACCATGCGCGATGGCCACCGCATGTTCCTCGTGCAGACAAAGCAGCATCTCCGGGCGGATGTTGCCAAGATGATTGACAAGACTGTCGTGAAACCCGCGAAAACTAGCGCCGGGCGTCAGGGCGATGAAGGGAATATCGAGACGACGCAGCATGGCGGCGGCCACGTCCGACCCCCAGCCGACGGTCTCGTCCAGCGGGCCTTCAACCTGCTCCGCCCTATACTCGCCGCTCGGGTCCTTGTCCTTGGTCATGTCCAGCCTTTCTCTCGTGCGGCGATGACCGCAGTTCCACGCTGTCAAAGCGCGGGCTTGGTTTTCCATGATGGATAGCTGCGCGTTCCCTTATACGGAACTCCATTCCACATTGATTGACGTAGTCGGACACCTGCGACATGCTGAACCCCAAGCCAATTAGCCCGGGGGAACCTTCATGCCGCATGATCTGGATAGCGCAGTCCATTGGCACGAGCCCAAACGCGGCGAGCGTGCCGGTTACGGCAAATTCGGACAGCCGCAATCCGATTATGATAAATTCATGGAGGCCGAGGGCATCCCGGTCTTTCGTGGCATCGGCATCCGGACCGTTCGCGATCTCGAACTCGCCGACTGGCCCCGGATGGGCGGGCGCGGCAGTTATATTCAGCTTTACGGCACCGAGGGAAAATGGGGTCAGTATGTCGTCGAGGTGCCGGGCGCCGGCGCGCTCAACGTCGAAAAGCACCTTTACGAGGAGATATACCTTGTTGCCGAGGGGCGCGGAACGACCGAGGTCTGGCTTGACGAAGGTGGCCCCAAACACGTCTTTGAGTGGCAGAAGGGTTCGCTTTTCTCCATTCCCGTCAACGCCTACCACCGCATCGTGAATGCGACAGCCGAGCCGGCACTGCTGATCGGCGGGACGACAGCACCGAACCTGATGAATCTGATCGGCGACGAGGGTCTGATCTTCAATTGCCCCTACGAAATGACCAGTCGATTCTCCGGGTCCGAGGATTTCTACAAGTACAAGGAAGATCTTGAGCCCGATCCGATCCGCGGTCTGGCAATGCGGCGCACCAACCTCGTGCCCGACGTGATCAACTGCGACTTGCCGCTCGACAATCGCCGCTCGCCCGGCTGGCGTCGTGTTGAACCGTTCATGACCGGCAACAAGTTCTACCTTTGGCTGGGGCAGCACGAGACGGGCAAGTATTCGAAGGGCCACGCCCACACTTCCGCCGCTGTGCTGATCTGCATCAAGGGCAAGGGATACACCTATACCTGGCCAGAACGAGCAGGCGAAACACCTTGGGCCGATGGCAAGGGCGATCAGGTCCAGCGCGTCGACTACGAACAATTCGGCATGGTCACGGCCGCGCCGGGGGGCGAGCGCTGGTATCACCAGCACTTCAACTCGTCGTCCGCACCGTTCCGCTTGACCGCCTGGTTCGGCCCGAACCATCCGACCATCGTCACCGGCCTGCCGCCGGGTTCCAAGCAGATCGACTACACCGCCATGGACGTGACCGAGGGCGGCACATCCATCCCCTACTGGATGGAGGACGAAAGGCTCAGACGGGAATTCGAGGCTCTGATCGAAAAGAACGGCGGCAAAAGCCGCATGG
Source organism: Paracoccaceae bacterium (assembly GCA_037968835.1). Classification (GTDB taxonomy): domain Bacteria; phylum Pseudomonadota; class Alphaproteobacteria; order Rhodobacterales; family Rhodobacteraceae; genus JBBKWG01. Next base: position 3,004 of record JBBKWG010000014.1, on the reverse strand, counting down.
ATGCGGCGCTTTATGACCGGCCCTCTGACCAGTGACCAAAGCGTTGCACCCCGACGAGCTTGACGTGGGTGGGCGCATCCACTTCTCAAGCGCGGCGCGTTCGCTGATCGAGGAAGACCAGATAACCCTCACCAGCGTCGGTGTCGACATCGGGTCGTCGACCTCGCACCTGCTGATCTCGACCATCACGCTCGAGCGGATGGACACGCGCTATGTCGTCACCAGACGCGAGATCCGGTTTCAATCCGAGATCCTGCTGACTCCCTATGCAGCGGGCAACACGATCGACGCGGATGCGTTGGCAACTTTCATCGAGCGCCAATACGCGGCTGCCGGACTGTCGCCGAACGACATCGATACGGGTGCGCTGATCCTGACCGGGGTTGCGGCACGACGCACCAACGCCCGCGCCATCGGTGAAATCTTCGCGGCCGAGGCCGGAAAGTTTGTGGCTGTCAGTGCCGGCGACGCGCTGGAAACGCTGATGGCGGCCCACGGCTCGGGTGCTGTGGCGTTGTCCGAGCGGCTGGGAACGGTTCTCAACATCGACGTTGGCGGCGGGACGACGAAGATCGCGCTTTGCCGCGACGGTGAAGTCGTGGGGCGCACGGCGCTCGATGTCGGCGCGCGTTTGGTCGTTTTCGATGACAGCGGCCTTATCGCGCGACTTGAACCTTTCGGTGCCAAGCATCTTGCAGCAACGGGTGCAAGTTTGGCCGAAGGCGACACCGTAACGCCTGCGATACGGCAGTCGGTCGCAAGGCAAATGGCGAGCTTGATCCTTGCCGCAGCCCGTGGCGAAAATGCAGAGGGCTTCATGCGCCTGCCGCCGATCCACGATGCGCCCAAACCCGGACACGTCGTTTTCTCGGGCGGGGTTTCTGAGTATCTCGACGGTGCCGACGGCAATACGGGCGATCTTGGTGGCGACCTCGCGCACGCGCTTTCGATGCTCACAAAGCAGCACGGCTTCGATGTGCTGCCGGCGCGACAAGGCATCCGGGCGACAGTTGTCGGAGCCTCTCAGTATACCGTTCAGGTGTCCGGCTCGACGATATTCCTCGATCCCGACGACGCCTTGCCGCTGCGCAACCTCGCCGTTATTGCGCCCGCGCTCGACTTGGCGGGCGACATCGATTCGGGTGTGGTGTCGCGCGCCGTGGCTGAGGCGCTGTCGCGGCTCGATCTTCAGGACGGTCACGCGCCCGTCGCCGTGGCACTGCCGTGGCGCGGAACGGCCAGCTATGCCCGACTATCCGCGCTCGGTGCTGGATTGGTCGGCGGCCTTGGCCCCGTGCTCGACAAAGGTCATCCGTTGGTGATCGTGACCGACGGCGATATCGGCGGGCTGATCGGGATGCAGTGCCGCAGCGAGGAAAATGTTCCCGGCGCAATTGTTTCAATCGACGGTATCGCGCTCTCGGAGTTCGATTTCATCGACATCGGCGAGGTTTTGCGGGCCACCGGGGCTACACCAGTCGTCGTCAAATCACTTCTGTTTCCAATGGGATAGAGATGGAAGCTGATCCACATACCGACGCGCCCCGCACCGTCACCTCGATCTGGCCCGCCGTGCTGCTTCTGGTGTTCGCCATCGCCGCATTTGTTGTGGCGCGCGGATACTCGGAGACCGCGGCGCGATTCCCGACGATGGTCGCAGGTGTGATGATCGTTCTGAGTGTGCTCGATGTCTGGAGCCGGACGCGCCTGCCGGGTGCAAAGCTCGTCGAGACATTCGGTGGCACAGGTTTTCGCCGCCGTGAGATGATGCACAATCCCAGTTTCGCCAATCAGGCTGCGTGCCTTGGCTGGATCGCCGGAGCGTTCGCGCTGATGGCGGTGATCGGCATTCTCGCCGCCGCGCCGATATTCTGCACCGCCTTCGTGCGGGCCCGGGGCGGAAGTTCGCTTCTGCTTTCGGCAGGCGTCGGGCTGGGGGTTCTGATCTTTCTGCTGGGGGTCTTCGAGTGGACGCTCGACTACGAACTTTATCGCGGGCTTCTTTTCACAAATGGCGGCGTATCGTCTTGGTAACGCTGAAAAAATCAAAAATGGGAGGACTAAACATGAAAAACTTCATAGCGACAGGGCTCGCAACGGCGGCAATGGTGGCCGGCGGCGCTGCATGGGCGGAGTATCCACAGGACGACAACATCACCTTCATCATCCCCTACAGCCCCGGCGGCGGCTTCGACACCATCGTGCGTCAGTTTGCAACCTCGATGGAGGAAACGATGGGCACGACGGTGGTGCCGGAGAATATCTCGGGGGCTGGTGGCGCGCGCGGCGGTCAGGCGGTCTACCGTGCCGACCCGGACGGCTACACCATCGGCATCTACAACATCCCCGGTCTGACTGTGAACGAGATCACGGGGCAGGATCAGGGGTTCAAGCTTGACGATGTGACTTGGATCGCGAACCTCGCCGAAGAGACCTATGCGCTTGCGGTCAAGGCCGACAGCGAAGTGAATTCGGTCGAGGAACTTTGTGCGAAGGACGGCCCGCCAAAGCTTTCCGACACCGGCGCAACCTCGACCGCCTCGGTCACGACGCGCATCGCCTTCGGAATTCTGGAATGCGAGATCGTCGACGTGACCGGCTACGCGGGATCGAACGACGCAATGATCGCCGTGATATCGGGCGAGGTCGATGCAACGATCAAACCGATCACGTCGCTTGCCAAATATACGGCCGACGGCGGATCGGGTGACATGAAGATCATCCTGACGCTCACCAAGGATCAGGTCATCGACGGCGTTCCAAGCGCGACCGACATCGGTCACCCCGAGATGGCGAATTTCACCTTGAACCGTGTTATCGGTGGCCCTCCGGGCATGCCCGAGGATGTGGTTGCGAAACTTGAGGAGGGCCTGCGCAGCGCCTCCGAAAGCGAAGGTGTGACCTCGTGGGCCGATGGCGCGGGCGTCGAATTGAAATTCCTCGGTGCGGCCGAAACTGCGGCGCTGATGCAGGAACTTGCGAGTTTCTATCAGGATTACAAGGA
>JBBKWG010000013.1:0-8618 GCA_037968835.1 Paracoccaceae bacterium | reverse complement strand
GCGTTGGTGGTCATGATGACGATCACGTTGCGGAAATCCACCTGCCGACCGTTGTGGTCGGTCAGTTTGCCGTGGTCCATCACCTGCAACAGGATGTTGTAGACATCCGGGTGCGCTTTCTCGATTTCGTCGAGCAGAAGCACGCAATGCGGGTGCTGGTCGATGCCGTCGGTCAGCATGCCGCCCTGATCGAAGCCGACATAGCCCGGAGGCGCGCCGATCAGGCGGGAAACCGCGTGTTTTTCCATGTATTCGGACATGTCGAAGCGCAGGAGTTCCACGCCGAGCGTATCGGCGAGTTGCTTGGCGACCTCGGTTTTGCCCACGCCGGTGGGGCCTGCGAACAGGTAGTTGCCGATCGGTTTTTCGGGCTCGCGCAGACCGGCGCGGGCCAGCTTGATCGCCGACGACAAAGCGTCGATGGCGGCATCCTGACCGAAGACCACGCGCTTGAGCGAGCGTTCCAGATCCTTGAGAACCTCGGCATCGTCCTTGCTGACGCTTTTCGGCGGAATCCGGGCGATCTTGGCCACGACAGCTTCGATCTCTTTGGTGCCGATGGTCTTGCGGCGCTTGGATTCAGCAACAAGATGCTGGGCAGCACCGGCTTCGTCGATCACGTCGATGGCCTTGTCGGGCAGCTTGCGGTCATGGATGTAACGGGCGGAAAGCTCGACCGCCGATTTGATCGCGTCCGACGTGTAGCGCACATCGTGGTGCTGTTCGAAATAGGGCTTGATGCCTTTGAGGATCTTCACCGCATCATCGACCGAAGGCTCGTTCACGTCGATCTTCTGGAACCGGCGGGCGAGCGCGCGGTCCTTTTCAAAATGCTGGCGGTATTCATTGTAGGTGGTCGATCCCATGCAGCGCAGCTTGCCGCCCTGCAGCGCAGGTTTCAGCAGGTTGGACGCATCCATCGCGCCGCCGGAAGTCGCCCCTGCGCCGATGACGGTGTGACTTTCGTCGATGTACAGGATCGCGTCGGGATGCGCCTCAAGCTCATTCACCACCGCTTTCAACCGTTCCTCGAAATCGCCGCGATAGCGGGTGCCAGCCAAAAGCGCACCCAGATCGAGCGAGAAGATCGTGGCGTTTGACAGCACCTCTGGCGTTTCGCCGCCGACGATCTTGCGCGCGAGTCCTTCCGCGATGGCGGTCTTGCCAACGCCGGGATCGCCGACCAGAAGTGGGTTGTTCTTGCGGCGGCGGCAGAGCACCTGGATGCAGCGTTCAACTTCGTGTTCGCGCCCGATCAGCGGATCGACATCGCCCTTGCGCGCCTTGGCGTTCAGATCGACGCAATATTTCGAGAGCGCGGATTCCTTCTTGTCACCGCCGTCTTCGTTATTCACCTCAGCCTCGATATCTTCCGCGCCGGTGATCGGGCGGCTTTCACCAAACGACGGGTCCTTGGCCACGCCATGCGCGATGTAATTGACCGCGTCATACCGGGTCATGTCCTGTTCCTGCAGGAAGTAGGCGGCGTTGGATTCACGTTCTGCGAAGATCGCGACCAGAACATTCGCGCCGGTCACTTCGGTGCGGCCCGAGGACTGGACATGGATCGCCGCGCGCTGAATCACCCGCTGGAACGCAGCGGTGGGCACGGCTTCGGAACCTTCGACATCGGTGACGAGGGTGGACAGATCGTCATCGACGAATTCGGTGAGGGTTTTTCGCAGATCGACGAGGTCAACGGAACACGCCTTCATCACGCGGGCTGCGTCCGGTTCGTCGATCAATGCCAGCAACAGATGTTCGAGCGTCGCCAATTCATGGCGCCGCGCATTGGCCAGGGCAAGTGCGGAATGGATCGCCTGTTCCAGAGTATTCGAGAATGATGGCACCGCGTGTGCTCCTTATTCTGGGTCGGGATCGGGGCATTCTTGCCCCGCACCAACTGTGGCCTCATAATCTTAAAGTTCGGTGTTATTGTCCGAGCTTCAAGTTTTTTTTCCCATTATACGCCTACATTTCCAGTTTGAGGGGAAATGTGATCGAAAATGTGCCGTAATCCGGGCCTTTTGCAGCAAAGGCTTAGAATGCGTCCTTTTTGCTACGGATGGCGCCGAAAACCTCGGCATCCGTGGCGTCCTTCATCTGGAGTGCTGCCTTGACCGAGGGCAGATGCGCGCGAAGGAACGGGTTGGTTGCCAGTTCGTCGGCAAGCGTGGACGGGACGGTCGGTCGACCGGCGGCGCGTGCGTTCTTGATAGCGCCAACCCGAGACATAAGCGCGGGATTGTCGCTTTCAATGGTCAGCGCGAATTTTGCGTTGGCGGCGGTGTATTCATGGCCCGAGCAGACCAGCGTGTCGGGTGGAAGCTTGGCCAGTTTCGACAGGCTCGCCCACATCTGGTTGGCGGCGCCTTCGAACAGGCGACCACAGCCCATCGCCATCAGACTGTCGGCGGTGAAGACAGCGCGGGCGTCGGGGACGTGGTAAGCGATGTGGCCGACGGTGTGGCCCGAGACGTCGAGCACATGCACGTCCGAGCCAGCGAAGGTGTAGGTCTCGCCGTCCTTGAGGGCGTGATTCAGCGGGGGCAGGCGCTCGGCATCGGCCTCGGCACCGATCACCTTGGCGCCGGTGGCGTCCTTGAGGTCGGCCACGCCGTCGATGTGGTCCCAGTGGTGATGGGTGATCCAGATCTCGGACAGCTGCCAGCCGCGGTCCGATAGTGCCGCGAGGATCGGTGCGGCTTCAGGGACGTCGATGACGGCGGTCTCACCGGTGTCGGTGGAATGCAGCAGAAACGCGTAGTTGTCCTTCAGGCAGGGGATCGTCACGATCTCTAAGGGCATGGCGTTTCATCTCCGGTTCGGTATTCTCGCCCAGAATTGCCGAAACGGGCCGGAGCTTCAATGCATCTCGACGTGGTCGACCTGCGCAACTTCTATTATCGCACCGGGCTGGGTCGGGCGGCGCAGCGTGCCGTGCGTGATCAGGTGGTCGAGCTTTGGCCCGAGGCGAAGGGCCAGACGGTTGTCGGGTTCGGCTTTGCGGTGCCGCTGTTGCGACCGTATCTGGCAGAGGCGCGGCGGGTGATCGGATTGATGCCGGGGCCGCAGGGAGTGCTGCAGTGGCCGGCGGGGATGCCCAATGTCAGTGTGCTGTGCGAAGAAACCCTGTGGCCGCTGGAAACCGGGCATGTGGACCGGCTGGTGCTGATGCACGGGCTGGAGACCAGCGAGAATCCATCGGCGCTGCTGGAGGAATGCTGGCGGGTGCTGGGGCCGGGGGGCAAGATGCTGGTGGTGGTGCCAAACCGGGCGGGGTTGTGGTCGCGCAGTGATCGCACACCCTTCGGGTTCGGGCGGCCCTACAGCTTGACCCAGCTGGAGAACCAGTTGAAGCTGCATGCCTTCTTGCCCGAACGACATCGCGCGGCGCTGTACCAGCCGCCGTCGCACAAGCGGTTCTGGCTGAAAACCGGGATGTTCTGGGAACAGACGGGGCGGCGAATAACGTCGCATTTTGCCGGTGGCGTGCTGATCGTCGAGGCCAGCAAGCGGGTTCCGGCACCCACCCGACCGGGGCTGACGGAAGCTGTCAGGCGACCGCTGCGGGTGCTGGAGGGCATGACGAAACCCGAAGCCAAACCGATCTGAGCCGGGCAGGATTCGACGCATTGGTAACGAAAACGCGAGATTTGGCGGCATCCAAATGTGTGCATTCGGTCGCACCTGCCGAAAAACCCTGTTTTCATTGGCTTCGGGTTCGGTCGAAAAAGGGGTCAAAGCGGTTGCTTGGGGTAAAAGCCTCTGCTACACCCACGCCGATTTTGACGCCCAGTTTCGGCTGCGGCCCCAACTGTCTTGATCCGCCGACCGGCGGTAAAAACCAAGGCTAAAGACATTCGGAAGGGTGGACGTGTCGGAACCAGCTTCGATCTCAATCGGCATCGCGGAACGCTATGCCACGGCCATTTTTGAGCTTGCCAAGGATGCCAAAAGCATTGCGAAAATCGAAGCCGATCTGGATGCACTTGAAGCCGCTTTGGCCGACAGCGACGATTTCAACGATCTGATTTCATCGCCGATCTATTCACGCGACCAGCAGGCGGCTGCGATTGATGCGCTGGCAAAGGCGATGAAGCTGTCGACCACGATGGCCAATTCGGTGCGGCTGATGGCCGACAAGCGGCGACTGTTCGTTCTGCCGCAACTGGCCAAGGCGCTGCGCGGCCTGATCGCCGCCGAGAAGGGCGAAGTGACCGCCGATGTCGTCGCCGCCAAGTCGCTGACGAAAGCGCAACAGGACAAGCTTGCCAAGACGCTGAAGGCGTCGGTCGGCAAGGATGTGAAGATCAAACTGTCCGTCGATGAAAGTCTCATCGGCGGTCTTATCGTTCAGGTGGGCTCGAAAATGATCGACACGTCGATCCGCTCGAAGCTCGATAACCTCCAGAATGCAATGAAAGAGGTCGGATAATGGGAATCCAGGCAGCCGAAATATCTGCGATCCTTAAGGAGCAGATCAAGAACTTTGGCCAGGAAGCCGAAGTCGCCGAGGTGGGCCGCGTTCTGTCGGTCGGCGACGGTATCGCGCGAGTTTACGGGTTGGACAGCGTCCAGGCCGGCGAGATGGTCGAGTTTCCCGGCGGCATCATGGGCATGGCCCTGAACCTGGAAAGCGACAACGTTGGCGTCGTGATCTTCGGGTCCGACCGCGACATCAAGGAAGGCGACACCGTCAAGCGCACCAATTCCATCGTGGACGTGCCTGCGGGCAACGGACTGCTGGGACGGGTCGTGGACGGTCTGGGCAATCCGATCGACGGCAAGGGTCCGATCAAGGCGTCCGAGCGGCGCGTTGCCGACGTCAAGGCGCCGGGCATCATCCCGCGCAAATCGGTTCACGAGCCAATGGCGACCGGCCTGAAATCGGTCGACGCGATGATCCCGATTGGCCGTGGCCAGCGCGAGCTGATCATCGGCGACCGGCAGACCGGCAAGACCGCCGTGGCGCTTGATACGATCCTGAACCAGAAGTCCTATAACGACGCGGCCGGCAAGGACGAGAGCAAGAAGCTGTACTGCGTCTATGTCGCGATCGGGCAGAAGCGTTCGACCGTGGCGCAGCTGGTCAAGAAGCTGGAAGAGGCCGGCGCGATGGAATATTCCATCGTCGTGGCCGCGACCGCATCCGACCCCGCGCCAATGCAGTTCCTGGCACCCTATTCGGCGACCGCGATGGCCGAGTTTTTCCGCGACAATGGCCGTCATGCGCTGATCATATATGATGACCTTTCCAAGCAGGCCGTGGCCTACCGCCAGATGTCGCTTCTGCTGCGTCGTCCGCCCGGACGCGAAGCCTATCCCGGCGACGTGTTCTACCTGCACTCTCGTCTGCTGGAACGGTCTGCCAAGCTGAACGAGGACAACGGATCGGGGTCGTTGACCGCGCTGCCGATCATCGAAACCCAGGGCGGCGACGTGTCGGCGTTTATTCCGACCAACGTGATCTCGATCACCGACGGCCAGATCTTCCTGGAAACCGAGCTGTTCTATCAGGGCATCCGTCCGGCTGTGAACACCGGTCTGTCGGTGTCTCGTGTGGGCTCGTCGGCGCAAACCAACGCGATGAAATCGGTTGCCGGTCCGGTCAAGCTGGAATTGGCGCAGTACCGCGAAATGGCGGCGTTTGCGCAGTTCGGGTCCGATCTTGACGCCTCGACCCAGCGCTTGCTGAACCGGGGTGCGCGTCTGACCGAGTTGATGAAGCAGCCGCAGTATTCGCCTTTGACCAACGCGGAGATTGTCTGCGTGATCTACGCGGGCACGCATGGTTATCTGGACAAGATCACCGTCAACCAGGTGGGCCGGTTCGAATCCGGTCTGCTCAATCACCTGCGAGGCAATCATCAGGATCTTCTGGACTATATCACCAAGGACGACCCGAAGATCAAAGGCGAAGCCGAGGACAAGATCAAAGCTGCGATTGACGAATTCGCCGCAGACTTCGCCTGATAGGGCCGAAAGGACAGGGACATGCCTAGCCTAAAGGACCTGAAAAACCGGATCGCAAGCGTCAAGTCGACGCGCAAGATCACCAAGGCCATGCAGATGGTCGCCGCGGCGAAACTGCGTCGTGCGCAGGAAGCTGCCGAAGCCTCGCGGCCCTATACCGAACGCTTCAACGCCGTGATGGCGGGGTTGTCGGGGGCTGCATCGGGGTCTGACAGCGCGCCGAAGCTGCTGTCGGGCACCGGCAACGATCAGGTGCATCTGCTGGTGGTGCTGACGGCGGAACGTGGCCTTTGCGGTGGTTTCAATTCGTCGATCGTCAAGCTGGCGCGGGTGCGGGTTCGCGAGCTGCAGGCGAAGGGCAAGACCGTCAAGATCCTGACCGTCGGCAAGAAGGGTCGCGACCAGTTGCGCCGCGATCTGGGCAGTCTGATGGTCGGCCATGTCGACCTGACGGCGGTCAAGCGGCTGTCCTATCCGGACGCGCAGGGCATTGCCAAGGATATCCTGACCCGGTTCCAGGCGGGCGAGTTCGACGTTGCGACGATCTTCTTCAGCCGGTTCCAGACGGTGATCAGCCAGGTTCCGACCGAGCAGCAAATCATCCCCGCCAAGTTCGAGGTACAGGGCGAGGGCGAGGCTGCGGTGGTCTACGATTACGAACCCAGCGAAGACGAGATCCTCGCCGATCTGCTGCCACGCGGCGTTGCGACGCAGGTATTTGCGGCATTGCTGGAAAACGCGGCGTCCGAACAGGGGTCGCGCATGGCCGCGATGGACAATGCGACGCGCAACGCGGGCGAAATGATCGAGAAGTTGACGATTCAGTACAACCGCTCGCGCCAGGCGGCGATCACCAACGAGCTTATCGAAATTATCTCGGGCGCCGAAGCGCTCTAGGAAAACCGGAGAAACGACATGGGAAAAGCGCAAGCAGTCGGCAAGATCACGCAGGTGATCGGCGCCGTTGTGGACGTTCAGTTCGAGGATAACCTTCCCGAAATTCTGAACGCTCTGGAAACCGAGAACAACGGCCGTCGGCTGGTTCTGGAAGTGGCGCAGCATCTGGGCGAGAACACGGTTCGCACCGTCGCCATGGACGCGACCGAGGGACTGGTTCGCGGCACCGCGGTGCGCGATCTGGGCGAGCCGATCAGCATGCCCGTGGGCAGTGCGACGCTTGGGCGGATCCTGAACGTGATCGGCGAGCCGGTTGATGAAAAGGGTCCCGTGAACACCAAGGAACGTCGCGCGATCCACCAGCCGGCGCCGGCCTTTGCCGAGCAGTCGACCGCGTCGGAAATTCTGGTGACGGGCATCAAGGTGATCGACCTTCTGGCGCCCTATACCAAGGGCGGCAAGATAGGCCTTTTCGGCGGTGCCGGTGTGGGCAAGACGGTTCTGATCATGGAACTGATCAACAACATCGCCAAGGTGCACTCGGGTGTGTCGGTGTTCGCCGGTGTTGGTGAGCGGACCCGCGAAGGCAACGACCTGTATCACGAGATGATCGAGTCCGGTGTTATCGTTCCGGACAACCTGTCGGAGTCGAAAATCGCGCTGGTCTACGGTCAGATGAACGAGCCTCCGGGAGCACGGATGCGCGTCGCGCTGTCCGGCCTGACACTGGCCGAGCAGTTCCGCGATGAAACCGGCGCTGATGTGCTCTTTTTCGTCGACAACATCTTCCGCTTCACCCAAGCGGGTTCGGAAGTGTCAGCCCTTCTGGGCCGTATCCCGTCCGCCGTGGGTTACCAGCCGACGCTGGCCACCGACATGGGCGCGATGCAGGAACGGATCACCTCGACGAAATCGGGCTCGATCACGTCCGTGCAGGCCGTTTACGTGCCCGCCGATGACCTTACCGACCCCGCACCGGCAACCTCGTTCGCGCACCTCGATGCGACGACCGTGCTGGACCGGGCGATTTCGGAAAAGGGCATTTATCCGGCGGTGGACCCGCTTGGGTCGACCTCTCGTTTGTTGGATCCGCTGATCATCGGCGAAGAGCACTACAAAGTTGCGTCCGACGTTCAGAAGGTTCTGCAACGCTACAAGTCGCTGCAGGACATCATCGCCATTCTCGGAATGGACGAGTTGAGCGAAGACGACAAGCTGGCTGTTGCCCGTGCCCGCAAGATCGAGCGCTTCCTGTCGCAGCCCTTCGACGTGGCCAAGGTGTTTACCGGATCGGACGGCAAGCAGGTTCCGCTGGAAGACACGATCTCCTCGTTCAAGGCGGTTGTCGCGGGCGAGTATGATCACCTTCCGGAAGGCGCGTTCTACATGGTTGGCGGCATCGAAGAAGTGGTCGCCAAGGCAGAACGCATGGCGGCGGACGCTTAAGGAGCTGACATGGCCGAAACGATGCAATTCGACTTGGTTTCACCGGAACGCAGGCTGTCCTCGGTTCAGGCGAGCGAAGTCAGAATCCCCGGCGCCGAGGGTGATCTGACCGCGATGCCGCTGCATGCGCCGACGATCACCACGCTGCGTCCGGGGATTTTGACCGTGATCAGTGAAGGCAAGACCGACGAATATCTTGTCGTTGGCGGCTTTGCCGAGATCACCGCGACCAGCGTTTCGGTTCTGGCCGAAAAGGCATATCCCCGCGATGCGGCCAACAAGGACGAGCTTCAAGTCGT
>JBBKWG010000012.1:0-4666 GCA_037968835.1 Paracoccaceae bacterium | reverse complement strand
CCGTCTGCATAGGCACAAAATCGCCACGCCGACGCCGCAGCCAAGTTCCAGCACGGACTGGCCAGCGCTTGCTGGCACCGATGCGGCCAGAAACACGGGATCGGCCCCGGCGCGATAACCGTTTTTTGGCTGTCGCACGATCAATTGGCCGCCGAGGAACAGGTCCTCGGTGGTTTCGATCATTCCTCGACCAGTATGTCGTTGTCGCGCAGGACAGCGGCGGCACGGAAATGATCCTGGGTGCGCACCATCAGGCGGCGCGGCAAAATACCTATCGACCCCTCGAGGACGCTCATGTGGACGTCCATTTGAAAGCAAGCTATATCCTCGCCTTCAAGAAGGGCGGATGCGAATGCGATGACTGTCGGGTCGTTGGTGCGCAGAAGTTCTTTCATGACTCTGGACTTAAGGGCAAGCTGTGGGGCTTGTCGAGCAACCTTACGAGCAATTGCATGAGCCTTGATACACCAGCTTCTGTCAAACCTCATGAAAGGCTTGCTTCTGCGCTTGCGGATGACCTCGGTCGCGTGAACACGCTGATCCGCAAGCGAATGGCTTCCGAGCATGCACCCCGCATTCCCGAAGTGACGGCGCATCTTGTCGAGGCCGGCGGAAAGCGGTTGCGGCCAATGCTGACGCTGGCCTGTGCGCGGATGTGTGGCTACGAGGGCGATCACCACGTCCGTCTTGCGGCCACCGTAGAGTTCATCCACACGGCGACGCTTTTGCACGATGATGTCGTTGACGAAAGTGCGCAGCGACGCGGCCGCCCGACCGCCAACCTTTTGTGGGATAACAAATCGTCGGTTCTGGTGGGCGATTACCTTTTCGCGCGCTCGTTTCAGCTGATGGTAGAGACCGGGTCGCTACGGGTTCTGGACATTCTGGCCGACGCGGCGGCGATGATCGCCGAAGGCGAGGTGCTGCAATTGACCGCGGCAACGAACCTGTCGACGACCGAGGACATCTATTTTCAGGTGGTGCGCGGCAAGACGGCGGCATTGTTTGCGGCGGCCTGTGAAGTGGGCGGAGTGATCGCCGGGTCTGAAGCCGCGCATGTCGAAGCGTTGCGAGTTTATGGCGACGCGCTTGGGATCGCATTTCAGATCGTCGACGATCTTCTGGATTATGGTGGGAATGCCGAGACCACAGGCAAGAATGTGGGCGATGATTTTCGCGAGCGCAAATTGACGCTGCCGGTGATCAAGGCGGTGGCGAAGGCGGATGCGGACGAGCGTGCATTCTGGGAACGCACGATCCGCAAAGGTGACCAGCGTGAGGGCGATCTGGAAGAAGCCCTGCGGCTGATCGACCGTCACGGCACGATGGCGGAAACCAGGGATCAGGCGCTGAATTGGGTTGCGCGGGCGAAAGCTGCCATGGAGTCGCTTCCGAACCATGATCTGCGGGAGATGCTGGTCGATCTGGCCGACTACGTAGTGACTCGCGTGCGATAAATTTCGTTGCGCAGTCTAGCCGCCTTAGCTTCGTCGCGGTAATGCGCGCGCGCTCTGGTCGCCAAGAAGACCTCCTGCAACCCACCAGTCCGGATGTTCCTGAAAAAGTCGTCTTGCGGCGTCTCTTGCTGCTTGCGCGTCAGCGAAAAGGCCAAAACAGGTCGCGCCAGAACCAGTCATGCGGGCAAGTTTGCAGCCCTCGGTCCTGTCGAGGATGTCGAGAACCCGGCCGATTTCCGGCACAGCTTCGATCGCGGGTTGCTGGAGGTCATTGCGGCAGGTCGCGAGAAAGTCGATCAGCGCTGTCGCGTCGCCAAAATTCGGCAGGACGTCGGGCATTGGCGCGTTATCACGCTTGGCCAAGGCGCAAAAAACCTCGGGCGTCGCGACCGGAACGCGTGGATTGACCAGAACTGCGGGCAGGTCGGGCAGATCGACGAGCGCGATCTTCTCGCCAATGCCACGCACTCGGCAGGGACGGGAAAACAGACACATCGGGACGTCGGCGCCGAGAACCAATAGTCCCCGCGCCTGCGTTTCCAAAAGCACATCCGGACTTGCCCAGAGCCCGTCGGCTGGCGAGTCACCAATTTCGCCCAAGACCATCATTCCACGAAACGCCGCCGCGGCATCCGCCGAACCTCCGCCGATCCCCGATGCCACCGGAAGGTTTTTGTGAAGTGTCATTGCAGCCCCGCGCGCGCCAGCAACCTGCATTGCCGCCCGCAAAGCGATATTGTCCATATCTGCGGGAACACCCGCAGCTTCCGGCCCCTCGACGGTCAGCCAAAGCGTGTTGCCGTCCTGAAGGACGATCTGGTCGCCCATCGGACCAAACGTCACAAGACTGTCGATAAAATGATAGCCGTCGTCGCGTTGTCCGGTGACGTGCAGCGTCAGGTTGATCTTGGCCGGGGCAAAGACGTTAACCGTCGTCATTCGCGACGCTAAGTGGCGGTTCGCCTTCTTCCTGAAGCACCAGGTCCAGTCCGACTTCCAGCTTGCGGCGAATGCGCGTGGCATCTTCGTCTTCCGGCTCAAAGCTCAGCGCACGATGCCACTGGAACTCGGCCTCGCGTTCACGGCCCACGGCCCAGTAGACGTCACCAAGGTGGTCATTGACGACCGGGTCGATGGGCATGAGTTCGACGGCGCGTTCCATGTGACCAACCGCCTCGTTATATTTGCCGAGCCGGTAGAGACCCCAGCCAAGGCTGTCGATGATGAACCCGCTGTCGGGTTGCAGCGCAACGGCGCGTTCGATCAGGTCGATTGCTTCGTCCAGATTCTGGTTCATTTCAAGGAAGCTGTAGCCAAGGTAATTCATCACCTGCGGCTGTTCAGGACGCAACTCCAGTGCCTTGCGGAAATCGGCTTCGGCCAGATCCCATCGATCGGTGCGCTCGTAAGTGATGCCGCGCGCGAAATAAATGATCCAGTGCTGCTCCTCCGGCTGCTCCACCAGATCGAGTGCCGCGTTGTAGGCGGGAATTGCTTCCTCGAACTGCTCCAGACCGCGCAGCGTATCGCCCAGCGTGACATGGACAAGCGGCAGATCGCCGTGGCTTTTGGCGAGCTGGCGCAGCACTTCAATGGCGGCTTCTGTACGGTCAGCACGGCGCAATGCATCGGCGCGCCCAAGTTCGGCGGCGTGGAACGAAGGGTTGTCCCGCGGAACGGTGTCGTAGACTTCGGTTGCCAGATCGTAGCGTCCGAGGTCCTCCAGAAGTTCTGCTGTCAGCAGCAGTCCGTCGATGTGATCGGGCCTCAGAATCATGACCAGGCGGGCATAAAGCAATGTATAAGCCGATTGCGCCTCTCCCGATAACGCGTTGGCGATAGTGTAATACACTTCGGCGACGCCATCGGTCGCCAAACGCACGGCGGTATAAGGCAGGGTTTCTCCAGCTTCGAGCCGCGTGCGGATGTCGCTCAGGGCCGGGTCCAGATTTGTGCCGAATACGCTGTCGATCAACTCGACGCCGTCGGAATTCCGTTCGAGCTGGCTCAGAACCTGCGTATAGGCAATCACGCCACGCCGGGTCAGGCGGATGGTTTCGCCACTGTCGCCCGCAAAGATTTCGGCTGCGCCTTCGAAATCGCCGACGAAGGCCAGTGCCAACGCTTTGTGATAAAGCCCGAAGGCCTCGACACCCTGATTGGCCGCGACCTCGTCAAAGCCTTCCAGCGCGTCGGCCATGCTGCCCTGACCTGCAAGTGCCCAAGCCCGCAGTAGCCCGTCAAACAGCGGACCGACCGTCTGGCCCGCGTCCAGATCGGCTAGGATGCTGTCCCACGCTTCACGCCGCACCGCGTCACCCAAAAGCACCAGGGCCGATACCTGACTTTCGACGCCTCTTTGCATCATGCGCCGGGCCACTGGGACGGCTTTTTCGATGTTGCCTAGGCCGATGAACGAGGTCACGCTGTTTTCCATCAGCGTGACGTTGCCCGGATCACGCATCAGTGCGCGGGCATAGTATTGCGCGGCTTCGGCATAGTCGTTGGCGATGATTGCCGAACGGGCGGCCAGATAGCTGCCAGCGTCTTCATCGGCCACTGCCGGGGTTGTGGCGGCCAATGCTGCGGAGAGTGTCAGGATGTGGCGGAGGGTCATCGAATACCTTTCCTACGATTTGGCAAAACTTAGTGC
Source organism: Paracoccaceae bacterium (assembly GCA_037968835.1). GTDB lineage: Bacteria > Pseudomonadota > Alphaproteobacteria > Rhodobacterales > Rhodobacteraceae > JBBKWG01. Next base: position 556 of record JBBKWG010000012.1, on the reverse strand, counting down.
CGCCGCGGCTACGCTGCAATGAGATGCGACTGTTTCACCGCATCTATTGACGATTCTGTTACATATTTGGGTAATTCGGGCCGTCTCCACCCTGCGGGGTGGTCCATACGATGTTCTGGCTCGGATCCTTGATGTCACAGGTCTTGCAGTGCACGCAATTCTGGAAATTTATCTGGAATTTGACGTCGTCGCCAGAGCCCACGAACTCATACACTCCGGCTGGGCAATAGCGCGCCGAAGGGCCAGCGTATTTCGGCAGGTTGACCTTAACCGGGACCTCCGGATCTACTAGTTTCAGGTGCGCGGGCTGGCTTTCCTCGTGGTTCGTGAAAGAGAAAGCGACGTTGGTCAGGCGGTCAAAGCTGAGTTTGCCGTCGGGCTTCGGGTAGTCGATCGGTTGATGCTTGCTGGCCTCGCCGGTCGCTTCAGCGTCGGATTTGCCGTGGCCGATCGTGCCAAGTAGCGAAAAACCAAGCGTGTTGGTCCACATATCGAAGCCGCCAAGCGTGAGCGACGTCCAGAGGCCGCGCTTTGACCACAGTGGTTTGACGTTCCG
>JBBKWG010000011.1:0-4854 GCA_037968835.1 Paracoccaceae bacterium | reverse complement strand
GCCAAGTCGGGCGAAAGTCGTTGGCTTGTCCGGTTTCGGTTGCCGATCGAACGCTTGTCCGATGGCGTCCAGACCTTTGTGATCGAAGACGCCGATACCGGAGATGCGCTTGCCCACGAAACGGTAATTGCCGGCGAGGCGCTGGATAGCGATATCCGTGCGGAAGTGGATTTGCTGCGCGCCGAACTCGATATGCTCAAGCGCGCATTTCGCCGCCATTGCAGCGAGAGTTGAGCGCGAATTGACAACAAAGCCTAGTGCTGGAATTTTTCACTCGCCCCGCGGAAATCTTTTGCTGTTTTCCAACACATTCAGATCCATGTGATTTCGCATGAACCGCTCGGACGCCTTTTGCAGCGGCTGGAAGTCCCACGGGAAGTACCCGCCCTTGCGAAGCGCTTCATACACAACCAAACGCTTGGCCTGACTTGCCCGGACGTCCGCGTCAAACCGATCGAGATCCCACAACTCGTCTGCCAAGGCCCTGAATTCTGCCAGAACGTCTGCGTAATCCGGATCACCGGCAAGATCCGTCAACTCGTGCGGATCTGCTTCCAGATCAAAGAGTTGCTCAGGATCGGCGTTGCAGCGCGTAAATTTGAACCGGCCGCGCCTCAAAGCGACAATCGGCGTTATCGTCGCTTCCGCAGCGTATTCGATCGCGACCGGTGAACTGCGAAAGCCGCCCTTGGCAATCGGAACAAGGTTCTCTCCATCTGTCCACTCGGCAATTTCGGTGAGGTCGATTCCAGCCAGGGCAGCCAATGTCGGTCCGACATCCAAAGTCGATACCGGTTCATCAATTCGGGTCGGTTCGAGATCCGGCGAGTAAATCATCAGCGGCACCCGCGACGAGCCGTCAAACATGCTCATCTTGAACCAAAGCCCCCGCTCTCCCAGCATGTCGCCGTGGTCAGAAACGAAAGCGACGATGGCGTCTTGCCGGGTATCGTCGAGAACCCGCAGCAGCTCTCCGATCTTGTCGTCGAGATATGAGATGTTCGCGAAATAGCCACGCCTTGCCCGCGCAACGTTTTCATCGGTTATCGAATACGACCGCCAGTCGTTTGCATCGAATATCCGGCGGGACTGCGGGTCGTGGTCGCCGTAATCCATCGCTGGCACATGCGGCGACAAATGCTCGCAATCCTCGTAGAGGTCCCAAAACCGCCGCCGTGCAACATAGGGGTCGTGCGGGTGCGTGAAACTGACGGTCAGGCACCAGGGTCGGGCGTCGCCACCGCGTGCCAGATCATAAAGTTTCTGCTCGGCCAGATGCGCCACTTCATCATCGTATTCCATCTGATTGGTGATTTCCGCAACTCCGGCGCCGGTGACCGACCCCATGTTGTGATACCACCAGTCGATGCGTTCGCCGGGTTTGCGATAATCGGGCGTCCAACCAAAATCGGCCGGATAGATATCGGTCGTCAGGCGCTCCTCGAATCCGTGAAGCTGATCCGGGCCGACAAAATGCATCTTGCCCGACAGACAGGTTGCATAGCCGGCGCGTCGCAAGTGATGCGCGAATGTTGGAATGTCAGAGCCAAATTCTGCCGCGTTGTCATAGACGCCGGTATGCGAGGGCAACATCGAAGACATGAACCCCGCTCGACCCGGTGCGCACAACGGCGAAGCCGTATAGGCGTTGGAGAATCGGACCGACCGCTCCGCCAGTGCTTTCAGGTTCGGTGCATGAAGCCATTCGACCGGACCATCGGGAAACAACGTGCCGTTAAGCTGGTCGACCATCAAAATCAGAATGTTTGGCTGGCTCATCGGTGCTCCCTTTCGGCGGAGAGCATCCGATCCTTGGCCGCGCGTCAATCCCTGCGCATGCTCAGTTCAAGCGCAGGACAGGTGGTTTTACGGGCGCATCTTCTGCAGTGTCCTCCGCATCATCCGTTCCGGATTTCGAAAACAGACCTGTTGCGCGTCGCTTTGGCGCATCCTCGACAACTTCCGCCTCGGCCATGACTTCCTCTGGCGTGGAAATCGCGATGGATTGTCCACGCAACAAAACCGATCCTGGGTCAGTCGACGCGACGACGTTCTTGGTCCAAGCCGGGGAGAACGCGACATTGAAAAGAGACGGGGCCGAGTGCACGGCATTATGCATCGTCGTCAGCATCAAAACGACGCCGGCCATTTGAGCAAGTACGAAAGGGAAACCCTTATAATTGAACCGCGAAAAGACGAGAAGTGACACCATTCCCGCCGCTAGCAGGTCGATGCCCATCGTAAGGTCAGGACTCCCGCCGACCAAATCACCGCCCGTCGCGTGATAGCGGACAAGGCGAACGATCACGACGGCGACAATCCCCGTAAATACCGCAATTGCAAAGCCCATCGGGGTCCGCACGTTCTCGCGCCAGTCCGGTAGCACATTGACTTGCGGTCGCGCGGCTTCTTCAGGTTCACGCCGTTCGGCGACGCGGCCCAACCGGTCGTGGAAGCTTCTATCAGGTGTGCCGGTGCCCGAGCCGCTCATGTTGCTCTCCATCGCTGAACGCCGCGAATGTGCTCCGCGATAGCGGCAAAAAAAGGGCGAAAACCTCTGAAATCAACTGAATTAGATGCAAAAATCGACTACGGTGCACATGAAGGAAGTGGGATTTCGTTGACGAATTTAGGTTGATGGTAGCCACGCTGCACCGCCGGTCGGTCCGCAATTCGAAGATACCAGTCGCAAACATTGGGATATTCGGTCAGGTCGATCTTCTGCCATTCATACCGGCTGATCCACGGCCAGATTGCAATGTCGGCAAGCGAATACTCGTTGGCAACGAAGTCTCGATCCTCAAGTCGCTGATCGAGAACTCCGTAAAGGCGATGCGCTTCCTTTGTGAACCGTTCGGCGGCAACATCGGACAGCCCGGGATTGTATTTCACATACTGGTGCACCTGACCCAGCATCGGTCCGACTCCGCCCATTTGCCACATGAGCCACTCGATGGCGGTCCACCGAAGCGATCCAGCGGGAAGGAGTTTTCCGTAGCGCTCGGCAAGCCAGAGCATGATCGCGCCCGATTCCATGAGATGAAAACCGGTTTCCCGCTCGACCATGGCGGGGATTTTGTTGTTCGGCGAAATCTTCTCAAATTCCGGAGCGAACTGCTGCCTTTCGCCAAGATCGACGGCATGACACTCGTATTCAACGCCAAGCTCTTCGAGCATGATCGAAACCTTGCGCCCGTTTGGCGTGGTCCATGTATAGAGATCAATCATCGGTGCTCCTTCGGTGTAATATCCAGCATCATCGTTCCGCTCCTCATCGCAATGGCACCGGATCGTCCGGCACGCTTGTTCGTTTGATCATCGCCTCGCGAAGCGTGATGAACGTGACCGAGCCGAGAATGACCAGCCCGCCGAGAACGACCCAGGCGTCCACCCCCTCGGAAAACACCAGCCATCCCAGTAAAGTAGCCCAGATCAGTTGCAGGAAAGTGACCGGCTGAGTGACGGTGACCGGCGCGGCAGCGAAGGCCAGAGTCATGGTGAAGTGCCCGGCCGTTGCCAGTATCGCGACAACAAACAACCATCCCAACTCGGTCAAGGTCGGGGTTTGCCAGACGGAAACCGCAAAAGGGAACAGTCCAACCGTGACCACAACCGACAACATGAACACCACGACCGAAGGCGAAACTTCGTCTGCCATGCGCTTGGCGGTCAAATAGCTGGCGGCGAACAACATCGCGGTCGCCATCATCGCATAATGTCCTTGCGTGATTTCTCTGAGACCCGGTCGCAGAATTATAAGCGCACCTACGAACGCGATCAGAATCGCGATCAGCCGGCGCATCGCAAGTCGTTCACCCAGAAAAAGCGCGGCGCCCAGCGTTATATAGACCGGCGAAAGATAGTTCATGGCCGTGACCTCAGCGATCGTGATGCGAGTCATCGTGTAAAACCAGAGGATCACTCCCAACGTGTGGGCGGCACCGCGAAGTCCGAACAGCTTGATCTGGCGCGGCGTAAGCCGCGCATTTCGCATCGAACCGATCATCGGAATCAAAAAAACGAGGCCAAGCACATAACGAAGGAACGCGGCTTCAGCCGCAGGCAAATTCTGCGCGCCATGTTTCACGACGGCCGTCACCCCAACAAACAAGAGTCCCGTCAGCAGCATCCAGAGTGCGCCTGCGACGGGATTATTTGCTGTGACGCGAAGTAGTTGGGATGTCATTGCCACGTTATGCGCTCATGAAATTATGAGTGCCAGTGCAATTCCCCACATGATCAGACCGACGGCAGCGTCGAGGATTCGCCAGGCGGCGGGATTCAGAAACAACGGCTGCACAAAGCGCGCGCCATAACCCAACGAAGTAAAAAACACTCCTGAAGCCGCAATGGCACCCGCGCCGAATATCCATCTCTCGTCTCCGTATTGCGCGGCGACTGCTCCGATCAGAACAAGCGTATCGAGGTAAACGTGCGGATTTAGCCATGTCAGCGCGAGCGCGGTTGCAACCGCACCTACGGCCGATTGGGTCGCATTGACGTTCAAAGGCGAAGCCGAAACCTGACCTTTGGCTGCATGATAGAAACTCAAAGTGCCGTAAAATATCAGAAACGCGGCCCCACCCCATCGCATAATGGGAATAACTTGCGGAATTGCTTCGGTCAGCGTCCCAAATCCTGCGACGCCTGCGGCAATACTGCGTCCGACGCTGCGCAAGTCAGGACGACCAGCCCGACATGCTGATTTCGTATCCCCTGTCTCAGAACGAATGCATTCTGAGCGCCAATCGCGAGAATAAGCGAGAAACTGAGGGCAAATCCGGCGATCGCTGCTGACATCGTGGCGCTCCGTTGGGAGCATCGCATTGGCCGCTTTGACTCAGACTGTCAATT
>JBBKWG010000010.1:0-10148 GCA_037968835.1 Paracoccaceae bacterium | reverse complement strand
TCGACAACGCGCTCGATGCCGCCGGCGCCGATCACGGTCGGGACGCCGACGTACATGCCCTTGAGGCCAAGCGCTCCGTCAACCCATGCCGCACATGGCAATACGCGCTTCTGGTCCTTGAGATAGCTTTCGGCCATCTCGATGGCGCTGGTGGCGGGCGCGTAATACGCCGAGCCGTTGCCCAGCAATCCGACGATCTCGGCGCCGCCATCGCGGGTGCGCTGGACGATGGCGTCCAGCTTGTCCTGCGTGGTCCAGCCCATCTCGACCAGATCGGGCAGCGGAATGCCGGCGACGGTGGAATAACGCGTGAGCGGCACCATGGTGTCGCCATGTCCGCCGAGAACAAACGCGGTGACGTCCTTCATCGAGACGCCGAATTCAAGGCTGAGGAAATGGCGGAAGCGCGCGCTGTCGAGGACTCCCGCCATGCCGCAGACTTTTTCCGTCGGCAGACCGGAATATTGCTGAAGCGCCCAGACCATCGCGTCGAGTGGGTTGGTGATGCAGATCACGAACGCATCGGGGGCGTGCAACTTGATCCCTTCGCCGACCGATTTCATGACCTTGAGGTTGATGCCAAGCAGGTCGTCGCGGCTCATGCCGGGCTTGCGCGGTATTCCGGCGGTGACGATGCAGACGTCCGCGCCTGCGATGTCGGCGTAATCCGTGGTGCCCGTCAGACTGGCGTCGAAGCCTTCCGAGGGACCGGCTTCGGCGATATCCAGCGCCTTGCCCTGGGGTGTGCCGTCGGCGATGTCGAACAAGACGACGTCGCCAAGTTCCTTGAGGGCCGCGAGGTGTGCAAGCGTGCCGCCGATCTGGCCGGCGCCGATCAGCGCGATTTTGGGTCTGGCCATGGGGATGAGTCTCCGATCCGGTTGAATCCACTGGTTCGGTGCCGATGCCTAGTCCCAGTTCGCTCCCCGCGCAAGACCACTCGCCCGGCGGGCCGCACTTTCCAACCCGCGGGACGCCAGCTAATGGGTTGGGAGGTCTGACGGAAAGCGGCAATGATCTTCGACATCACCTTTTTTGCGCTGGCCGTTCCGGCGGTCCTGCTTGCAGGGGTCTCAAAGGGCGGATTCGGCTCGGGGGCGGCGTTTGCGGCAACCCCGATCCTGGCGCTGGTGATTGATCCGGCCCTGTCGGTCGGGTTGATGCTGCCGCTTTTGATGCTGATCGACGTGGCCACACTCAAGCCCTATTGGAAGCGCTGGAGTTGGCCCCATGCCCGCCGGTTGATCGTCGGCTCGCTGCCCGGCGTCGCCCTTGGAGTGCTGTTCTGGCAGATCGCCAATGCCGACGTTCTGCGCTTCCTGATCGGCGCGATCGCGCTTGGTTTCGTCGCCTTTCAGATCGCGCGCGGACGCGGATGGCTGACAGTGCGCGCACGCGGTGATGCGCCGGTTCTCGGGTTGGTCGCCGGGGCGCTGTCGGGGTTCACCAGCTTCATCAGCCACGCCGGTGGCCCTCCCGCTGCGGTCTATCTTTTGTCTCAGGGGCTGAGCAAAACCCAATACCAGGCGACAACGGTTCTGACATTCTTCACCGTCAATCTTCTGAAGGCGCCGCCGTATGCGTTCCTCGGCATCTTCTCCACCGATACTTTGCGCGCCGGGCTTTACCTCGCGCCGGTTGCGCTTTTGGGGGCCTGGCTGGGCGTGAAGGCGCACTGGCTGATCCCCGAGCGCGCCTATTTCGCAGTCACTTATACCTTGCTGACCCTGACCGGCACCAAGCTGATCTTTGATGCGCTGACCTAGCTGGGCGTGCCTTCGGGGCGCGGGGATTCGTTCAGATTCTCGAATGCTTCGCCGGACGCGACAAGGCAGGTGAGGCCGCTCGGAAGCGTGACCGTGATCGTCCACGTGCGGGTCTGTGGCGACGCAAACACCTCGACGACGCGCCCTTCGGTGCCCATGCCGATGGATTGCCGGCTCTCGCCATATTGCCCGGCCAGTCTTTCGATGACGGTGGCGCGCGCGGCGCAATTCTGCTGCGCGGCGGCGTCGTTCGGGGCGATAAGGGCGGCTCCAAGCACCAGGGCTGCGATGTGACGGATCATGTCTGTCCTTTCCGGGGCATTGCGATCCCCTGACCTCTGCGCGCCCCGAGGATCGGCGGCGCAACCAGTGCCATCAGTCTCGGAGGCGTGGACATAAATGTGGTTAACTCACCGCGCGTTGGCCGCGTCTGGCCCGTCAAGCAATTGAAGCCAAAGGATTGCTGCAATGCGGCTATAGAGCTTGCGGAAAGTGACGCAGGTGTGCAGTCTCCGCGCAATTTTGTTGCGCAAGGTGCGAATCATGGCCGGATCGTCACAGCTTCTCAGATCGGTGCTCTATATTCCCGGATCGAAGGCTCGCGCACTCGACAAATCCCGCTCGCTGCCCGTTGATGCTATCATCTTCGATCTTGAGGACGCGGTCGCGCCGGACGAAAAACCGACCGCCCGGAAGACACTGACCGAGGAACTTGTCGCCGGAGGTTTCGGGCACCGAAAGCGGATCGTGCGGATCAACGGTCTGGACAGCGACTGGGGCGGCGATGACGCCCGCGCGCTCGCCGACATGCCATGCGATGCAGTCTTGTTGCCCAAGGTTGATGGCCCAAATGACGTCGATGCGCTGGCCGCGATCCGGCCGGACCTGTCGATCTGGTGCATGATGGAAACGCCGCGCGGCATCCTGAATGCGCTGGCCATCGCGGATCACCCCAATGTGCAGGGTTTCGTTCTGGGCACCAACGATCTGGCCAAGGAGATCGGCTGTGCCACCGGCGGCGACCGGCTGGCAATGATGACCGCGATTCAGACGTGCCTTTTGGCGGCGCGGGCGGCGAACATCGCGTGCGTCGACGGGGTCTACAACAAATTCAAGGACGATGACGGGCTCAGGCACGAGTGCGAACAGGGTCGCGCGCTCGGGATGGACGGCAAGACGCTGATTCATCCGGCGCAGGTGGACATCGCCAACGAAGTCTTTGCGCCCAGCGAAGTGGCAGTCGATCTTGCCCGCCGACAGATCGCGGCATTTGACGCCGCCATCGCGGGCGGCGAAGCTGTCGCTGTGGTCGACGGCAGGATCGTCGAGAATCTGCATATCGAAACTGCGCGGGCGACGCTGGCCAAGGCCGACGCGATCCGCGAAAGGGAGGCGACATGACACTTCTAATACTCGGGTTGATCCTGTGGACCGGCGCCCACTTCTTCAAGCGCCTCGCACCGGGGGCGCGGGCCGCTATGCAGGACCGGATGGGGGACGCCTCCAAAGGTGTGATCGCGGCGGTTGTGGTTCTTTCGATCGTGCTGATGGTGATCGGCTATCGCGGCACCGAAAGCGCGTTTCTCTGGGGGCGTTCGCCCGCGACGACGGGCATCAACAACCTGCTGATGCTTGTCGCGGTCGCGCTTTTCGGCCTCGGCAATTCAAAAAGCAGGCTGCGCGCCAAGATGCGTCACCCGATGCTGACCGGCGTCGTCGTCTGGTCGGTCGCGCACCTGCTGGTCAACGGCGATACCGCTTCCATCGTCCTGTTCGGCTGGCTCGCAATATGGGCGCTGGCGGAGATGCCGCTGATCAATCGCGCCGTCCATTCCTATGTCCCGTATGAGGGCGGCAGCGTTGCGGGCGATGTGCGCCTTGGTATCATCACGCTGGTGGTTTTCGGCTTGATTGCGGCGATCCACACGTTCCTTGGCTATAATCCGTTCGGAGGCTGACATGGCCACGCTCTATCGCATCCTGACCGGCGACGATTCGTCGGCTTTCTGCCACAAGGTGACGGCGGCGCTGTCGAAAGGCTGGGTGCTGCATGGCGACCCGTCCTATGCCTTTGACGCTACCAACGGTGTCATGCGCTGCGCACAGGCGGTCACCAAGGATATCGACGGCGAATACGATCCCGACGCGAAACTCGGCGCGCAATGAAAACCGACGCGGGCCGCTTCTTCGAGGATTACCGCGTCGGCGAAATCATCACCCACGCCGTGCCGCGCACTGTAACGGGCGGCGAGCGCGCACTTTATCACATGCTCTACCCGGCGCGGCACGCGATGCATTCGTCGGACACGTTCGCGCGCTCCTGTGGTCTGGCCGCCAGTCCGCTTGACGACCTGATCGCCTTCCACGTCGTGTTCGGAAAGACCGTGCCGGAGATCTCGCTGAATGCCGTCGCCAATCTGGGCTACGCCGAGGGCCGATGGCTTTCCCCGGTCTGGCCCGGCGACACGTTGCGCGCGACGTCCGAGGTGATCGGGCTGAAGCAGAACTCGAACGGCAAATCCGGTGTGGTCTGGGTCCGCACCACTGGGTTCAACCAGCATGACGTGCCGGTTCTGGAATACGTGCGCTGGGTGATGGTGCGCCGCCGAGGCGAAGGCCCGGCACCCGAAGCCATCCTGCCGGAACTCGCACCAGTGGTAATGGCGCAGGATCTGTTGGTTCCGAACGGGCTCGACTTCACAAGCTATGATTTCGCGCTGGCGGGGGGGCCGCACCGGCTTGGCGATTACGAGATCGGCGAGGGGATCGACCATATCGACCGCGTGACTATCGAAGAAGCCGAGCACATGATGGCGACGCGGCTCTGGCAGAACACCGCCAAGGTCCATTTCGACGCGACCCACCGCGACGACGGCAAACGGCTGATTTATGGCGGTCACGTGATCTCGCTGGCGCGTGCGTTGTCGTTCAACGGTCTGGCCAATGCGCAACTTCTGGTCGCGCTGAACGGCGGTTCGCACGCGGGTCCCTGTTTCGCGGGCGACACGATCGCGGTCTGGTCCGAGGTTCTCGACAAGGCCGAAACCGGCGCACCCGGGGTCGGGGCGATCAGGCTGCGGCTTGTGGCGCACCGGGCTGAAACACCGCCGTTCCAGTTGAAGGATGTCGACGGGCGCTATGCGTCGGGTGTATTGCTTGACTTGGACTATTGGGCTTTGATGCCGACATGACCCGAATTTGCCGCTCATTTGTCGTTGCCGCTACACTCGCGAGCCTTGCCGGGGGGACTTGGGCAGGCACCTGCGGGCCAGAACGCGATGCGGACCTGCCGCTGCTCGAAGACGCCAAAGCCGCTTTTCTCGCTGCCGACTATGCGCTTTTTGCAGAGCTTGCAGGACCATATTTCCATGACCTCGCTGACAATTACGACGCCTATTTCGGCCCGATCGAGCGTCTGATCCCGCAAGGGTTCGTGCGCTGCACAACAATCCTGCAACGCCGGGAAGCCCCAGGCTTTCATCAGGATCTGGTGTTCTTTTTCGCCGATGGGGTGGATGGACCAGTGGCGGTTCTGATGGTGTCGGCGGAAGTCGACGGCGAAGAGCGCATGATCGAGTTCTCCTACAACACCAATATTTCGGACGTGCTGAGCGACCTTCAATAAATTGCGCGGCGCGATGCCGGTCAATCTGCGTGGTCGCGTATAATCGCCTTTCGGGCCGTTTCGCCGCGTCGGTACTGCGTGACTTCCCGCTCAGGTTTGTTATCCATGCAGAAATGCGCACGAAAGGGAGCCGAAAATGGCAGACGTGAACCGGGGGGACCGCCCCCTGTCTCCGCACCTGACGATATACAGACCGCAGTTGACCTCGATTACATCCATCTTGACGCGGATTACCGGCAACGCGTTGCTTGTCGGTGGGCTTCTGGTGGTCTGGTGGTTTCTGGCCGCCGCGACGTCACCCGAGTATTTCGCCACGGTCGACGGTCTGATGACCTCGTGGTTCGGCGATCTGGTGATGACGCTGTCGCTTTGGGCGCTCTGGTATCACGCGCTGTCGGGACTGAGGCATCTCTACTGGGATACCGGTCACGGTCTTGAAATCGAGATGGCCGAGAAGCTGGGACTGGCAATCATCGGCGGGTCGGTGGTGCTGACCATTCTGACCCTGCTGATAATCTGAGGACCCCCCGACATGGCTTATTTGACCGATCTGAAACGCGCCGTCGGTATGGGCTCTGCCCACGAGGGGACGCACCACCACTGGTCGATGACGAAATCGTCGGTGGCTCTGCTGATCCTGGTGCCGCTCTTTGTCTTCACTTTCGGGCCGATGCTGGGCGAACCGCACGCGGCGGTCGTCACCTATTTCGCGCGACCCTTTCCGGCCATTGTCGCCGCCCTGATGATCGTCGTCGGCTTCATGCACTTCAAGAACGGTGTTCAGGTGCTGATCGAGGACTATGTTCACGGTCTGGCCCGGAAAATCGCGATCATCCTGACCATTTGCCTCAGCTATGGCGCGGCCGCGACCGGCCTGTTCGCCATTGCCCGCCTCGCGCTTTAAGGACCTGATTTCATGGCTGCTTACGACTACGAAACCCACGAATATGACTGCATCGTCGTCGGGGCCGGTGGTGCGGGTCTGCGGGCCACGCTCGGCATGGCCGAACAGGGGTTGCGGACGGCGTGTATCACCAAGGTGTTCCCGACCCGCTCGCACACGGTCGCGGCGCAGGGCGGGATCGCTGCCAGCCTGTCAAATATGGGTCCAGACCATTGGCAATGGCACATGTATGACACCGTGAAGGGGTCCGACTGGCTTGGCGATACCGATGCGATGGAATACCTCGCCCGCGAAGCGCCAAAGGCGGTCTACGAGCTTGAACATTACGGCGTGCCGTTCTCGCGCACCGAGGATGGCAAAATCTATCAACGCCCCTTCGGCGGCCACACCACGGAATTCGGCGAAGGTCCCCCGGTCCAGCGTACCTGTGCTGCCGCCGACCGCACCGGGCACGCGATACTGCACACGCTTTATGGGCAGTCGCTGAAAAACAACGCGGAATTCTACATCGAGTTTTTCGCCATCGACCTGATCATGGGCGAGGACGGAACCTGTCAGGGTGTCGTTGCTTGGAACCTCGAAGACGGTTCGATCCACGTCTTCAACGCCAAGATGACGGTCCTTGCGACCGGCGGTTATGGCCGTGCCTATTTTTCCGCCACCTCGGCCCACACCTGCACCGGTGACGGCGGCGGCATGGTGGCGCGTCAGGGCCTGCCGCTTCAGGACATGGAGTTCGTGCAGTTCCACCCGACCGGCATCTACGGCGCGGGGTGCCTGATTACCGAGGGCGCGCGGGGCGAGGGGGGGTATCTGACCAACTCCGAGGGCGAGCGGTTCATGGAACGCTACGCGCCGACCTACAAGGACCTTGCCAGCCGGGACGTAGTGTCGCGCTGCATGACGATGGAAATCCGCGAGGGGCGGGGCGTCGGTGCAGAAAACGACCACATCCACCTGCACCTCAATCACCTGCCGCCCGAAACGCTGGCGTTGCGCCTGCCGGGCATTTCCGAAAGCGCGCGCATCTTTGCGGGCGTCGATCTCACGCGCGAGCCGATCCCGGTTATCCCGACGGTGCATTACAACATGGGCGGCATCCCGACGAACTACTGGGGCGAGGTTCTGAACCCGACCGAAGACGCCCCCGACCGCATCGCGCCGGGTTTGATGGCCGTCGGCGAAGCCGGTTGCGCGTCGGTCCACGGGGCCAACCGCCTTGGGTCAAACTCGCTGATCGACCTTGTCGTGTTCGGCCGCGCCGCCGCGATCAAGGCGGCCGAAGTCGTCGATCCTGAATCTGCCAATCCGACGCTGAACAAGGCGAGCATCGACGCCGCACTCGACCGTTTCGACGGTCTGCGACATGCCGACGGCACCATTCCGACGGCTGAACTCCGGCTGGAGATGCAAAAAGCGATGCAAGCCGACGCCGCCGTTTTCCGCACCGACAAGACCCTCGCCGAAGGGGTCGAGAAGATGTACGCGGTCGCAGGCAAATTCAACGATGTTCAGGTCACCGACCGGTCGCTGATCTGGAACTCCGATCTGATGGAAACGCTGGAACTGGCCAACCTTTTGCCGAACGCGCTGGCAACGGTCGTCAGCGCCGAGGCGCGCAAGGAAAGCCGCGGTGCCCATGCGCACGAGGATTATCCCGACCGTGACGACAAGGAATGGCGCAAGCACACGTTGGCGACCCTCAACGGGAAGGTAAGCCTCAGCTATCGTCCGGTGCACACCGAACCGCTGACCAATCCGGACGAAGGCGGGATTGACCCCAAGAAGATTGCCCCCAAGGCGCGGGTCTATTGATGTCGTCCACGAAGCGCCGCGGCGTCGCAGTCGGCGGTTTGATTCCTGTTTCGATGACCACACCGGCATATGAAAACCGCGACACATGGATCTCGTATTCATGCGTTGCTAGATTATGTTGAAGTGCAGTTTGTTCTTGGGTGCGAGCGATGGATAAAAACTTCGCGGCAAACTCTGCCCTACCGGGGAGTGTGACATGACGATTGGAATTGTGCGGGCGTCGGTCTGTGTCGGAGTTCTGGCACTTTCGGCCTGTGGCCCGGTTTCGCCCGAACTGGCAGCGCGCCAGTGCGAGGAGCGGGCGAACGCGGCACTCGGGCCGACCGGCGAGGTCGGGATCGGGATCAACAACAAGGGCAAGGTCGGCGGCGGAATCGAAATCGGCGTGACGTCGGATTACCTTCGCGGTGCCGATCCCTATCAGGTCTACGAAAGCTGCGTGCGCCAGAAAACCGGCGAAGGTCCGGTGCGTCCGCTGATTATTCAACCGGGTCTGTTTCGATGAGCGATACGGCGGGATATTCCGGCACGCCACTTGCCGACAAGCTGGGCCTGAAGGATGGGCAGGCGGTGGTTTTCGCCGGGCTTCCGCGATCGCTGTCGTGGCTGACAAGCGCGCGGCATTACCTCAGTATCGAGGACGTGCAGGACTGGCGCGAAATCGAAGGCGATCATCTTGATTACATTCACCTTTTCACCGACAGTGCCGCCACGATCGACGCGGCTATTCCCGCTCTCAGGGCGATGATCCGCGCCGATGGGGCGATCTGGTTGAGCTGGCCGAAAAAGGCGTCAGGCGTGTCGAGCGACGTGACCGAGGATACCATTCGCGACCGCGCCCTTCAGGATGTTCTGGTCGACGTCAAGGTCTGCGCTGTCGACGCCACATGGTCGGGTCTTAAACTCGTGATCCGCAAGGAGCATCGCGCATGAAACGGCTCGGCTTTATCCTGATCCTCGCGGCCTGTACGCCTGCTGCCCAGGAACAACTTACCCGCGATGCGGCGCGCCAGGCGATCCGCCCTGTTCTGGCCGCGCGATTCCCCGGCATCCCGCTGGAATCCGCCGCCGACTGCATCATCGACAACGCGTCGCAGAACGAATTGTTTGCGCTCGCCTCGGATTCCGTGACCGGCGCGACCGCGTCAACGGCCGAAATCGTGTCGAATATCGTCTCGCGCCCGCCGACAATTCAATGCCTGGCGACAGAGGGGCTTCCCGTCCTTCTCAACCGCTTCTAGCGCCGAAGGAAAGACACATGGTCCAGCTCACGCTTCCCAAAAACTCGACGATCCGAACAGGAAAGGCGTGGCCGAAGCCCGAAGGCGCGACAAATTTGCGAAAGGTGCAGATTTACCGCTGGAACCCCGATGACGGCAAAAATCCCAGCGTCGATACCTATTTCGTCGATATGGACTCCTGCGGCCCGATGGTTCTGGACGCGCTCATCAAGATCAAGAACGAGATCGACCCGACGCTGACCTTTCGGAGGTCCTGTCGCGAGGGCATCTGCGGATCGTGCGCGATGAACATCGATGGGATCAACACGCTGGCCTGCATCTACGGTCTTGACGAGATCAAGGGCGATATCAAGATCTACCCCTTGCCGCACATGCCGGTGATCAAGGACCTGGTGCCGGACCTCACCCATTTCTACGCCCAGCACGCCAGCATCATGCCGTGGCTAGAAACCAAGACGAACCGGCCCCAGAAAGAGTGGCGGCAATCCATCGACGACCGCGAGAAGCTCGACGGTCTGTATGAATGTGTGATGTGCGCTTGTTGCTCGACTTCGTGCCCAAGCTACTGGTGGAACGGCGATCGCTACCTCGGACCCGCCGCGCTGCTGCACGCCTATCGCTGGATTATCGATTCACGGGACGAAGCGACGGGCGAGCGGCTGGACGATCTGGAAGATCCGTTCAAGCTTTACCGCTGCCACACGATCATGAACTGCACAAAGACCTGTCCCAAGGGCCTGAACCCGGCCAAGGCCATCGCCGAGATCAAGAAGATGATGGTCGAGCGCGTGGTGTGA
>JBBKWG010000009.1:0-4258 GCA_037968835.1 Paracoccaceae bacterium | reverse complement strand
GCGTCGAGATCGGCGAAGAAATACGGATAGGCGCCTGGCGAATACGCTATCGGTCCGCCCGCGCGTTCCGCCGCATAAAGCCGGATAGCGGATGCAAGCCGCTCGTGCAGCGTCGTTATTTCGTCTGCAATACCCTCGCCAGCGTCGCCGTCGCCATCAATGTCACCCGCTGTTGTGCGAATGGCGGTCGGCTGATCAATGCCTTGATGGCACGCGATGCAGTTCGTCGTTTCAGCCTGCGTCGTATGCGGATCATGACACCCGATGCAGGAATCCAACGGAGCGGGATGGTTGAATCTTTGGGCATAAATTTTGCCCTCGTATTGATAGCCACCCCTTGCCTCGCCACCCATCAGCGTTGCGGCCGCCGCGCGATAATGCACGTTCAGGAATCGCAAATCTGTAGTCACTAGATCGTCGTCGGCGCCTGAAATCGACGCATCGACACTGTCGGTGGATTCACGCCCCTGGTGACAGATCATGCAGATTGCCGACTTTCCAAGCCCGCTCATTTCGATACCAGAGGGGAAGGTCACGTCCGTCAAAGCGGAAGCCGTCGGATGATGGCAGGTGGTGCATTCCACAAGCGTTCCGGTCGGAGTTCGTTGATCAACGACGCCGGCCGGGCTGCTGTCCGCGCCAACGTAGTCGAGAAATCCGGTCCCCGAGTGGCAGAAGGCGCATTCTGAAGGGATCGTTGATTCGTCGTCCCAATGGGTGAACGCTTCTGCATCTTTCTTGGCATGGGGAGAATTCAGCCACGCTTCGGTGATTTCCTCAATGGTGGGGTTTTGCTGGGCGAACGACAGGGAGCCGATACCCATAAATGCCACGACAAGCGCGAGCAGTAGTCGGCTGCGATGAAATGAAGACGGCACTGATACCTCCTCGACGTTCCCTGATGTCTTACCTGCGAAGACTTGAATGCTGGCGACCCTACGGGCCGTGTTCGCAGTTTGCTTTGACATTGATCAATGCGCGCCTGCCGCACCTCGTTTCCAATCCTTCGGAATGTGCCGCGCCGACTCCGTTTAAATGCACTGGTTCGAGCGGCCCAAAAACAATGCGAGTGTGTCAATTGGGTGAGGCGGCCGACAAAACAGACTCGCAGTTTTCGATGGAGACCAAGTATCCTTCGGAGGCGGCGCTGGTTGGATTGGATTGCCCCGGGCTTCGACCTTTGCTGAAGGTCGAGCCGGGTGAGACTGTTCGATGCGGGCAAGTTTTGTTCGTTGATAGAGCTCAGCCCGAAATCGTATTTGTCGCACCGATTTCAGGAAGGGTCTCGTCGATTGAAATCGGAGCGCGCCGGCGGTTGGATACGCTGGTCATCCAAAGCGACGAACCTGAACGGAATTGGGAGTCGGCGGATTCTGCGCCGCCCGCCGGTTCATCGCCCCGAGACATTCTGTTGGCTCGCGGAATGTGGCCTGCATTCCTGACCCGTCCGTTCGCGCGAACGCCTTCGCCCGATGCCGTTCCCGATGCGATATTTGTCAGCGCAATCGAGACTGAACCCGAAGCTCCGCAGCCAAGAACAGTTCTGACGTCAAGAATTGAAGCGTTTCGGCTGGGAATTGAAACGCTGACGACGCTGACCCTTGGCCCTGTATATGTGTGCCAGGATCCCGGCCCGAGAATTATCGAGCCGGTCGATCCGCGCGTGAGGCTAGTCGATTTCGCGGGGCGTCATCCCGCAGGACTGGCTGGCACGCATATTCTTCGGTTGCATCCCGTCGACGCCGGCGCACAGGTCTGGACTGTCGGTTATCAGGACGTCATCGCAATCGGTCACCTGATGCAGACCGGATGCTACGACGCTTCGCGAATTGTCGCCATATCGGGTCCGCGAGCGACGCGACCGCGGCTGATAAAAACCGCACTCGGTGTGTCGGTGCGAGGACTGACCGAAGGGGAAGCGACTGAACCCAAGCGACCCGTTCGCACATTGTCGGGGTCAATTCTGAGCGGGCGCTTGTCGCCTTGGTTGGGGCGTTATCATCGACAGGTGACGCTGATGGACGGATTGGTGCCGGAGCGTACACATACACTCGTCCGTAGATCGAAACCGAGACAGAGCCCCAGCCCCATTATCCCGACGGGAAAGCTGGACAATGCGTTGCCGCGCGGGCTTTTGCCTTTGCCCCTGATGCGCGCGCTGAGCGTAAAGGATTCCGAAGTGGCGCAGCGACTGGGGTGCCTGAACCTTGCCGAAGATGACATGGCGCTGCTTACCAATGGGTGCACAAGCGGGTCGGATTACGGAAGCCTTCTTCGGCAGGTGCTCGATGAACTGGCGGCGGATTCATGAACCCGCCAAACCTGACGCCGCCCCTTCAAGTTGGCTTCTGGGCCAGTCAAAGCCGGAGTCCCGCGCGCGTTACATTGATGCAAACACTAGCCTTGATCCTTCCGGTCGGCGCCGCAGTTGCAGTCGAGGGCTTGCTACACCTTGCGGCTTTGGGAGTGATGCTTTTCGTGTGCATTTCGTGGGAAGTCGGATTTGCATTGATCCGTGGCAGAGTTCTGACAGGGCACAGCGTGACGACAGCGTTGATCGTCGCCACGATGGTATCAGCAAGTGTTCCGCTGTGGCAGCTTGGAATAGCGGTCAGTTTCGGGGTCGTCCTGAGCGAACTGGTATTCGGCGGTCGGGGCTTCGGCTTCATCAACTCTGCCGCTGCTTCACTCGCATTTCTGGCGTTCTCATTTCCAGGTGCCAACCTCACCGGTGATGCGACATGGATAGCCGTGGCGACATTGCCGGGCGCGGTGCTGCTTATCTCAATTGGGCTGTTGCCTTGGCGAACGCTGCTGGCGGCGCTGGTTTCTCTGATAGCCGGTCACTTTGCGATGAACGGCATCTTTGACCCCATTGGCACCGCCGCCGTCGTTTTCTTCGGACTGGTTTTTCTAATTTGCGATCCGTTGGCTTCGGCGGCTACCAACGTTGGCCGTTGGATGACCGGAATTCTTGCCGGCGGTTTGATGGTGCTGTTCAGCGCGACTGACCAAGCGTCGATCGCACCGGGTTCGATAGTTTTCGCCGCCTTGCTGACCAGCGTTTTCGCTCCGCTGATCGACCATATTGTCGTCATGATGAACTTTCGACAGCGGATGGGCCGACATGTCTAAGTCAGCAAATCCTTGGCGGCGCTTTCTCGACCGACCCAAAGACGATCTCCTCAAGACATTCGGTGTTGCGATGATCGTCGCATTCTTCTCGGCACTGGTCGTTTCAACGGCGTCGATCATGCTGAAGCCTTTGCAACAGGCGAACTTCGCGGCCGAGCGGCAGGCGCGGATGGAGCGCATGCTGGACACGCTTCCGGGACTCCGCGACCTGATGCTTGAGGCAGGTGTCGACACTCTGGAAACCCGTATGGTTGATTTGAGTGATGGCACATTCGCGGAAGGGCTGGACCCGGCGAGTTTCGACCTGGCCGATGCCACCAACGATCCCGAGACCAGCATTGCTCTGCCGCAGGAGGTGGACGTCGCAGGACTGAAGCGCCGTTCAAACTTCGCACCCGTCTATCTTTTGGAACGCGAAGGTGAGCTGCAATTGATCGTCCTGCCGGTTTTTGGCGCGGGTTACCAATCCACCATCCGAGCGATGCTTGCAATTAAGGATGATCTAAAGACGATCGCGGCTTTGGCGATTGTCGAACAGGGTGAGACGCCGGGATTGGGCGCGAGGATCGAGGATCCCGGATGGCAGGCGCTCTGGCCGGGCAAGCTGATCTTTGGACCGGACGGCGAGGTTGTGATCGAAGTCGTTCGCGGCGAAGCGACGGGACCCTACAGCGTCGATGGCGTTTCGGGGGCGACCCGGACCGGCAACGGGGTGACGAACATGCTTCGCTTCTGGTTGGGCGATTGGGGCTATGGGCCGCTTCTGGACCGGCTTGCCACTGAGGGGGTATAGGGTGTCGTTCGTTCGTCAGATCACCACGCCACTTATCGCCGGCAATCCTGTTACGCTCCAAATCCTTGGTATCTGTTCGGCACTTGCTGTCACCACATCGCTGCAAACGGCAATGACCATGTCGGTTGCGCTAACGGTCGTGCTGGTTCTGTCGGGCGGCATAATAAGCCTGATCCGGCGTCATATTCCGACGTCCATTCGCCTGATTGTGCAGATCACGATAGTCGCATCGCTTGTGGTTGTGATCGACCAGTTCCTGCAAGCCTATGCCTTTGAAATCAGCAAGCAGCTTTCGATATTTGTCGGTCTGATCGTCACGAATTGTCTTGT
>JBBKWG010000008.1:0-3718 GCA_037968835.1 Paracoccaceae bacterium | reverse complement strand
ATACTTGGTGATCGCCGCCGTCAGCGTCGTCTTGCCGTGGTCAACATGGCCAATCGTGCCAATGTTCACATGCGGCTTGTTGCGTTCGAATTTTGCCTTTGCCATGGCCTTTTAGCCTCACACTTTGCGGGGCCGCGCGCGGCCCGGTTCATCATCCGCGGGCTCGTTACTGGCTTCCGCAGGGAAAATCAAGCGTCAGTTGGCCAGCTCTTCAGGTGACACTTGCACCTCTTCCAGCGGCAAGACTTCTACCGACTGTTCATCACTTTCGATGGTTTCAGCCGCGCCGATCGGCGGGGTGCTTTCAACGGTCGCTGCCGCGTCTCGGGGCGGCAGGCCGAACCATTCCGGGTTTTCGAGCAAATAATTCTGGATCGCCTTCGCCGCATTGCGCGAAAGATTGGCCATCTGTTCTTCACGGGTCTGCGTCAGGCCGGAAGAAACAACCGTTTCCCCCGATACGCTTTCAAAGATTGCCAGTTGCTTGACCTCTGGATTGAGCCGCAGTTGCGCCGCATCGTCCCAAACCAGGACGTTGATGACCAGTGCGGATTTTGGTGTGAAGACGACCGGCACACCGGGCAGGGCCAGCGCGTAGGCTTCCACCGTGATCCCGAGGTTATACAGTTTCTCGCCTTCGTAACCGCCGAGACGCTTGTCGATCGCCGCCGTCAGTGACGCGACCCATTCCTCGTCCGTGGCGGTGCGCGAGAACGGGCCCAGTTCGGGATCGTTGGAAATGACGATGTTGTGGCCAAGCGAGAAGTCACCCATCGCGACCTGTGGCTCGTTCTCGTCGACCGGCAGAGCGCAGGCGACAAGGGCCAGAAATGCAACCGTGGCAAGACCCACGTTCCGAATGATCGACGTGACTGGCATGGAAATCTCCCCTTATCCTTGACTCTAGTTAGCCCAGCGCCTCCGGCATGGCAATCGACCCGCGCTGTGGCAGCACAGCCGCGCAGATCAAGATCATGGAGGGTCGGTCAGATTGCCTTAGCCCGCGTCAGCGCTTCGACGAAGTGCGGCGATTTACGTTGCATCCGATATTGCTGGAAATCGAACAGGGTCCGCACTTCCGACCTGTCGTATGCAAGCTGTTTACAGGAAACGGTTGTTGCGCGGGAAACCGTAGGGGGGTCGCTTGCCCACACCGGCGCGACTGCCCAGCCATTCCGTCATGTCCGGCTCGGTCCGGGTCTTACCGCCCCCCATGGTCCAGGACAGCCCCTCGGACCAGTCGAACGTCACGATGTCTGACAGGCCACCATCAAGCTGCAATTCTCCTTGCGCACTGCGTGCCTGCTTGTACTTCTGAATACGGACACCTTTGCCGCGCGTCATCTCAGGCAGGTCGGCCACCGGGAAAACCAGCAGCTTGCCATTCTTGCTGACGACAGCGACATGATCGCCGACGACCGGTCGACAGGCGGTGGCCGTGACATCCGCCTTGACGTTCAGCGCCTGCTTGCCGCTGCGCGTCTGAGCGATGACCTCGTTCTCGGGCACGACAAATCCGTCTCCGGCGGAAGAGGCGACCAGAAGCCTTCTGCCGGGTACATGGACGAAAAGCGCGACGATATCGGACTCGTTCGGCAGATCGACCATCAGACGCACCGGTTCACCCATGCCGCGACCGCCGGGCAGGCTGGCGCCCGAAAGCGTGTAGAACCGACCATTGGTGCCAAAGAGCAGGATCTTGTCAGTGGTCTCGGCGTGGAAGGCGAAGCGCGCTTCATCGCCATCCTTGAACTTCATCTCCTGATCTAGCGCGACGTGACCTTTCATCGCCCGGATCCAGCCCATTTTCGAGCAGACGACCGTGATGGGTTCGCGTTCGATCATCGCTTCAATGGGTACATCCGGGGCCTCGGCCGCCTCTGCGAACTGGGTACGACGCGCGCCGCCTTCATAGTCCTTGCCGAACTGCTTACGAGTCTCTTTCAACTGTTCGGAAATCCTGCCCCACTGCAAAGCCTCGCTGTCCAAGAGATCTTCCAGACCCGCACGTTCTTCCATGAGCGCGTCACGTTCGCGCACCAGCTCGATCTCTTCCAACCGGCGCAGCGAACGGAGCCGCATGTTCAAGATGGCCTCGACCTGCACCTCGGACAATTCGCCTTCGCCTGTCGCGGGCAAGGGGGAAATGTAGCTCTTTTCTGACGCGGCCCGCTCTTGGTGGCGGCCCCAATCCTCGGCCATCAGCGCGGCCTTGGGATCATCGTCATAGCGAATTATGTCGATCACCCGGTCGAGGTTAAGAAAGGCGATGATGAAGCCTTCCAACACTTCAAGCCGATGGTCGATCTTGTCCATCCGGTGCTGCGACCGGCGCAACAACACTTCGCGCCGGTGGTCGAGGAAGGCGCGCAGAACTTCTTTGAGACTGCACACTTTCGGCGTGCGGCCGTCGATCAGCACGTTCATGTTCAGGCTGAACCGCGTCTCGAGGTCCGAATTGCGGAACAGCATACCCATCAGAACTTCCGGATCGACGTTCTTTGATCGCGGTTCGATCACCAGCCGAATATCGTCGGCGGATTCGTCCCGCACATCGCCGAAGATCGGGATCTTCTTGGTCTGAATCAGTTCCGCCAGCCGTTCGATCAGCTTGGATTTCTGAACCTGATAGGGGATTTCGGTCACGATGATCTGCCAGGTGCCGCGACCCAGATCCTCGACCTCCCATTTCGAGCGGAGTCGGAACGATCCGCGCCCGGTGCGATAGGCCTCGATGATGTTCTCGCGCGGTTCAACAATCACGCCGCCGGTCGGAAAATCGGGTCCGGGAACATAACCAACGAGTGTTTCATCGCGCGCGTCGGGGGTCTTGATCAGATGCAGGCAGGCATCGACAAGCTCCACGATGTTATGCGGTGGGATGTTGGTGGCCATGCCCACGGCGATGCCGCTGGACCCGTTGGCGAGAAGATTCGGGAACGAGGCGGGCAGGACGACCGGCTCTTCCAGACGGCCGTCATAGTTGGGGCGGAAATCGACTGCGTTCTCTGCCAATCCTTCCAGAAGGGCCTCGGCCGCGACGGTCATCCTTGCTTCGGTATACCGAGACGCCGCCGGGTTATCGCCGTCGATGTTGCCGAAGTTACCCTGCCCGTCGACCAGCGGGTAACGAACGTTGAAATCCTGCGCCAGCCGGGCCATCGCGTCGTAAATCGCGGCGTCGCCATGTGGGTGGAAATCGCCCATCGTATCGCCGCTGATCTTGGCGGATTTCAGAAATCCCCCGGTAGGGTTCAGGCGAAGCCGACTCATCGCAAAGAGGATCCGTCGGTGCACTGGCTTCAATCCGTCGCGCGCATCGGGTAGCGCGCGATTCATGATCGTGGACAGGGCATAGGTCAGATAGCGCTCGCCAATTGCGCGGCGCAGCGGCTCGGACACTGTCTGCGGGCCGGTGGGAAGGGGGTCGATTACGTCGTCCATGGTTGAGGTGATATGCAACCGTCCGGGTTTGGACAAGTCCGGTTCGTGAGACCCGCGTGGGTTGCGACACAAATCCGTGACTTGGAACCTTGGCGAAGGTTCGCGCGTTTGGCTGCATAGATCGGCGGAAATCTGCTATACTGGGAGTGTACTGGTGAGTCCTGTTCGGAAAGTTACGAGAATGTTGCGATTGAGTTCACTTCTAGTGGCCGCCCTGTTTCTGGTCATGTATTTTGCAGACAGTTTGCCGGAGCCAAATCCCAAAACTGCGATC
>JBBKWG010000007.1:0-12419 GCA_037968835.1 Paracoccaceae bacterium | reverse complement strand
GATCGGTGGCTGGAAAGCGTGTCGCGGCTGCCCGCCTCGACGCTGATCATCGTTGCGGGGTTCGCGCGGCCCGAGTTCCGGGTCGAGATCGAGGTCGTCGCCGCCATCGTGGCGGAGCGATGAGATGCCGGGGCGGTTCTTCCTGACCACACCGCTTGGCGAGGTTGCCGACTGGATGGGGGTCGATGCGGGCGGCGTTGTCCTGCCGCCGCGATTGAATATCGCGCCCGGCGAAGAAATTGCCGTGTGCGCCGGTGGGCGTTTGTCGCCGATGCGATGGGGCATCATCCCCGTTGGTCGGGTCAATGCGCGGGGGCGTCCGGTGATGGAGACGATCATCAACGCACGCTCGGAAACCGTGTTCGACAAGACTGCGTTTTCGGGCGTCGGCCGCGCGCTTGTCCCGGCGAACGGCTGGTACGAATGGACCGGGGAGACGCGCAAAAAGCAGGCGTGGCGGATCGCGCCGCATGACGGTGGGTTGATGGTATTTGCTGCGATTACAGATACTTGGGAAGCGCCGGGCGGTCGGCGTCTGGATCAGGTCGCCACGATCACCTGTGCACCGAACGCGGATGTGCGCGACATCCATCACCGCATGGGCGTGATCCTGAAACCGGATCAATTCGACGTCTGGCTCAACGGAGACGAGGCCGATGCGCGGGCTTTGATGCACCCGCTTCCCGACGGCTCGCTGAGGGTCGAACCGGCGGACGGCGTCGACTTCGGTGGGCGTTAACGCTGTTTGCAGGTGGGGCTGGATTGCGCTACGCTGCGGTGCAGAAATTCGCGGCGATTCCGCGAGGGGGACCAGTGGACGGAAAAGTAATTACAGTCGCGCAGCAGAAGGGCGGGGCGGGCAAGACCACGATCGCCGCCAATCTGGCCGTTGCGTTCGCGCGTCAGGGCAAGTCCGTGGCGCTTCTGGACACCGACCCCCAGGGCTCGCTTGGCCGCTGGTTCATGTTGCGCCGCGATGCCGGCGACCCGGGCATGGAATTTTCGACGGCAAGCGCCTGGGGCGTCAGCTATGAATGCGATAAGCTACGGAAATCGTTCGATTATATTTTCGTCGACACGCCTCCGAAAATCGACAGCGATCTGAAGCCCGCGATCCGCGAAAGCGATCTGGTGATCGTTCCGGTCTCGGCAAGTCAGGTCGATGTCTGGGCGACGGAAAGCGTGATTGATCTGGCGAGCCGCGAGAAAGCCGAGATTCTGGTGGTGCTGAACCGCTCGAAAGCCGGGACGCGGGTGACGGCGGACGTGGATGCGGCGCTGATCGACATGGGCGTGACGCGGGCAAAGACCGTTCTGGGTCATCGCGTCGCCTATGCCGAGACGCTGGGCCACGGAAAAGGAGTGCTGGAACGCGGAAAGGGGACCTGGAGCGAAGAGATGACGGCACTGGCCAAAGAGGTTGTGGCGCGGCTTGGCTGAGTTGCCGCTGTCCGATTGACAAGACGCGCGCGTGCGCCATACCTCACCTCCATGACCAGACCCGAACGCGAACATTCGCCCCGCTATCGTCCTGCCGAAACACGCTATGACAGCATGGAATACCGCCGCTGCGGTGCCTCCGGGCTGAGGTTGCCCGCCATCAGTCTGGGCCTGTGGCACAATTTCGGCGGCGACACGCCGCACGAGACCAAACGCGCGATGTGCCAGACCGCGTTCGATCTGGGGATCACGCATTTCGATCTGGCCAACAACTATGGACCGCCGCCGGGTTCGGCCGAGGAAGCGTTCGGCGACATCCTGAAAACCGACTTTGCCGGGTATCGCGACGAACTGATCATTTCGTCGAAAGCGGGCTATGGCATGTGGCCGGGTCCCTATGGCGAGTGGGGCAGTCGGAAATATCTGATTGCGTCGTGTGACCAGTCGCTGAAGCGCATGGGGCTGGATTACGTCGATATCTTCTATTCGCACCGCTTCGACCCCGACACGCCGCTGGAAGAGACGATGGGCGCGCTTGACCATATCGTGCGTTCGGGCCGTGCGCTTTATGCCGGGATCAGCTCGTATAATTCCGAGCGGACGCGCAAGGCGGTGGCCATTCTGCGCGAACTGGGCACGCCATGTCTGATCCATCAGCCAAGTTACAACGTCCTGAACCGGTGGGTCGAACGCGACGGATTGCTGGACACATTGGATGATGAAGGCGTCGGTTCGATCGTGTTCACGCCGCTGGCGCAGGGGATGCTGACGGGCAAGTACCTGAAGGGCGTGCCAAAAGACAGCCGGGCGGCGCAGGGCAAGTCGCTGAAAGAGGACTGGCTGACCGATCAGATGATCGAGCGGTTGAACGGTCTGAACGACATAGCTCATGCGCGCGGCCAGACGCTGGCGCAGATGGCGATTGCGTGGGTGTTGCGGGGCACTCGGGTGACGACGGCGCTGATCGGTGCGTCCAAACCCAGCCAGATCGAGGAATGCGTCGGGGCATTGGTCGCCAACGATTTCAGCGACGACGAATTGAAGAAGATCGACGATCTGGCGCATGTCGATGGCAACCTGAACCTTTGGGAAAAGTCGTCCGAGGGCGTCTGATTTGACACCGGCCCCCCGCGTGCGGAACAACGGGCTGCAAACGCGGGGGATAGAATGCGCGAGGGGTGGCCTGTTGCCCGCGCCGGGCGGACGATCGGATTGCTTGGCGGATCGTTCGATCCGGCCCATGCCGGTCACGCGCACATCACCCTCGAAGCGCTGAAACGGTTCGGGCTGGACGAGGTCTGGTGGCTGGTCAGTCCGGGTAACCCTCTGAAAAAGAACGGTCCCGCGCCGCTCGAACGCCGCCTTGAAACCGCGCGTGAAGTCATGGCGCACCCGCGCGTGAAAGTCACCGCACTGGAGACCGAGCTTGGCACGCGCTTCACCGCCGAGACGCTTCGCGCATTGGTGGCGCATTATCCCGGCGTGCGGTTCGTCTGGCTGATGGGGGCCGACAATCTGGCGGAATTCCACCTTTGGGAAAACTGGCGCGAGATCTTTGCCTTGGTGCCGATCGCCATTCTGGCGCGGCCTGGGCAGCGTATCTCGGCCCGGATGTCACCCGCAGCGCGGCAGTTCCAGCGTTATCGCCTGCGCGGGCGCGAGGCGGCGCGGTTGGCAACGTCAGTTCCGCCGGCTTGGTGCTTCGTGAATGTCCCGATGAGCGATCTTTCGTCGACGCGGATACGCGCATCCGGTGGCTGGAGCCAGAAATAGACTTGAGTTGAATCCTGCGGGTAACAATTGCGCAAGCGACGCCAGATGCCCGCTTGTCTGATCTCGCAAACCACCGGATAACACCGCCATGACGAGTTACCTGACACGCCGAAGTATATTGTCCGGACTTCTGGGCAGCGCGGGAAGTGCCGCGCTTGCGCAGGCCCCGCTCAGCACCTCAAGGCCGCTGTCGCGCGGTGCCCGTCCGGTGGTCGTGCCGCGCGCGCCGGTGGATCTGGTCAGCGAGGCGGGACTTGGCGGCAATGTCGGTTACGCTGTTGCCGATATCGCCTCGGGCGAAATGCTCGATTCGCGGCTGGCCGACGTGCCGCTGCCACCGGCGAGCACCCTGAAAGCGGTTACATCGCTATATGCGCTCGACCGCCTTGGACCGGCGCATGTGTTTCACACGCGGGTTCTGGCGACCGCGCCTGTGGTTGCCGGCAAGCTGACCGGTGACCTGGTTCTGGTCGGAGGCGGCGATCCGACGCTCGACACCGACCGGCTTGCGCAAATGGCGATGGCGCTGCGTGAAGGTGGACTTACCGAGGTCACGGGTCGGTTCCTGGTCTGGCCCGGCGATTTGCCTTCGGGGGATCGCATCGACGCCGATCAGCCCGACGAGGTGGGGTATAATCCGGCGTATGGCGGGCTGAACCTGAATTATAATCGGGTCCATTTCGAGTGGAAACGCGCCGGTGATCGTTACAACGTGACCATGGAGGCACGCGGCGGGCGCTTCAGTCCGGCGACAAGTGTGGCCAATATGGCGATTTCCGACCGTAGCGGCCCGGTGTTCGAGTATCGCAACGGCAATGGGCGCGACAGTTGGTCGGTTGCCAAGGGTGCGCTTGGCAGCGAGGGCGCGCGCTGGTTGCCGGTGCGCAATCCGGCGCTTTACACCGCGGACGTATTCCGGACGCTGGCGCGGTCGAACGGAATTGTCCTGAACCCGCCCGAGATCGTGACGGAGCAGGTCGAGGGAAACTTGCTGGCGCTGTCGGAAAGTGAACCGCTGGAAAAGATGCTGCGCGGAATGCTGAAGTATTCGACGAACCTGACGGCTGAGGCGGTGGGTCTGACCGCGTCGTTGGCCAATGGCGTGCCGGTCGACGGATTGCTGGCTTCGGGCTCGCGCATGGCGGGATGGGCGACGACACAATTCGGCGCGTCCGAAATGCGGTTCCGGGACCACTCGGGGCTTGGCTATGGCTCGGATATCGCCGCTGCCGACATGGTGCGGATATTAAGTGCGAATCCGGGTCTGGCACCGCTTTTGAAGCCGGTGAATCTGGAAATCAGCAAGTCGATGCCCGCGCCCGCCGGGGTCAGCGTCTACGCCAAGACCGGAACGCTGAACTTCGTCAGCGCGCTGGCCGGGTTCATAACGACGCGCGACGGACGCGATCTGAGCTTTGCGATCTTCACGTCCGACCGCGCCCGGCGCGACGCGATTCCGCCCGACCAGCGCGAAAGACCGGCTGGTGCAAAGGGATGGGCCGGCAGGTCGCGACAGTTGCAAAAAGAGCTTCTGCGGTCATGGGCGGTACGCTTCGACGCATAAAAAAACGGCAGCCGGGAGGCCGCCGTTTTTGGTTCGGTCAAGTCTTTCGTGGTCAGATGTGAACCGAACCACCGCGGGGTCCGGCGATCAGCCAGATGATGAATCCGACGACAGGCAGGACGAGTATGAGAACTGTCCACAGGATCTTGGCGAGGCCCGATGCACCGCTGGTAAGAACCTTGTAAATAGCGTAGATGTCCGCAACGAGTACGAGAAGTCCAAGTAGTCCATATTCCATGATTAATCACTCCTTTTCATTGCTGGCACAACTTGGGCTGCCGAAAGAAGTTCCGATTAATTTTTTACACATCCGGGGAACCGCCGTCGCTCGTGCGCCGTTTAACCCGTGATGAAAATAGGAGTGATACTATGAGACTCGGAGTAATTCTGGGCGTTGTTGTTGTCGTGTTGGCCATTCTGGCCGGTTTCTTCTTCTTTGATGCGGAAGTGACGGGCGACTTTGAGGCGCCGGAAGTTTCGGTGACAGGCGGTGAAGTGCCTGACGTGAACGTTGAAGCCGGCGACATTGACGTTGGCACCGAAGAAGTAACCATCGAGGTTCCGACCATCGACGTTCAAAGCCCCGAAGAAGAAGCAGCCGAAGAGGCTCCGACCAACAACTGATTGGTCTTGCCGTCGGCAATCGAACTTGAAAGGGCGGCTCGATCGGGCCGTCCTTTTTCGTGGTGAAAGCGTCAGAGAGCCATGTGTCGCGCACGGGCGGCGCGTTCGATGGCGGCGGCGTGCAAGCGGTCGATGTTCAGTTCGTAGCGCATTTCTTCCAGCAGACGCAGTTCGCTTTCCCCGGCCTTGCCGTCCGCCGCGACGACATCGCAGGCCATGACATAGGCGGTTTCGAACATCCGGACAGGCAGGGCGCGACGTGTCATTTCCCATAGCTGATCCAGACCGTCTTCGTCCTGAAACATATTGAAAACCACGTTCGAGACGCTTTTCAGTCGATCACCGGGATAGTCGGCGAAGACCGGAAGGTGGTTCACCATACGCTCGATAGTGACCAGTTCCGACGTCCGGATCGACTCGTCGGAAGCGGAGACCGCAATCATGATTGCGACCAGCGCATCCTGCGCAGTGAAGTCGTCGGGGCTCTGAGGCACGTCTTTATCCTTCCAATATGTCTGCCTGTATTTATTGACGCCATCGGTGGCGGGCAATAGGTAGCGGACGCCGATACCGGGAAGGTTCCGGATTACCTGCAAGGACGAAACTCCATGACCGCTGTGAGAGATGCTGCGATGACATCGAAGGCCTGGCCTTTTGAGGAAGCGCGACGGCTAATCAAACGGTATGAGAAGGCCCCGCCCGAGAAGGGATTCGTTCTGTTTGAAACCGGATATGGCCCATCGGGATTGCCGCATATCGGGACGTTCGGCGAAGTTCTGCGTACGACGATGGTGCGGCGCGCGTTCGAGATCCTTTCGGATATCCCGACCAAGCTGATCTGCTTTTCCGACGACATGGACGGGCTGCGCAAGGTGCCGGACAACGTGCCGAATCCTGAAATGCTGGCCGAACATCTGCAAAGGCCGCTGACGCGCGTGCCGGATCCATTCGGCGAGTTCGAAAGCTTCGGGCACCACAACAACGCCATGCTGCGGCGGTTTCTGGATACGTTCGGATTTGATTACGAGTTCTATTCGGCGGCGGAATTCTATCGCTCGGGGCGCTTCGACGAGACGCTGCTGCTGGCGTGCGAACGCTATGATGCGCTGATGGAGGTCATGCTGAAAAGCCTGCGCGAGGAGCGTCAGCAGACCTATTCGATATTTCTGCCGATCTCGCCGCAGTCGGGCCGGGTGCTTTACGTGCCGATCAAGGAGGTGAACGCCAAGGACGGCACGATTACCTTTGATGACGAGGACGGGACCGAGACGACGCTGCCGGTGACGGGCGGCAACGTCAAATTTCAGTGGAAGCCCGATTTCGGCGCGCGTTGGGCGGCCCTGGGTGTGGATTTCGAGCCCTATGGCAAGGAACATGCCCCGAATACGCCGATTTATTCTGCGATTTGCCGGGTTCTTGGCGGCACGCCGCCCGAGGTGTTCACGTATGAACTGTTCCTCGACGAGATCGGTCAGAAGATTTCCAAGTCGAAGGGCAACGGGATTTCGATCGACGAATGGCTGGCCTATGCTTCGACCGAGAGCCTGTCGTATTTCATGTATGCCAAGCCGAAGACCGCCAAGCGGCTGCATTTCGACGTGATTCCGAAGGCGGTAGATGAATACCACCAGCAATTGCGCGCTTACGCCGAGCAGGACGAGGTAGCGCGGCTGAACAATCCGGTGTTTCACATCCATGGTCACGACGTGCCGGTCTCGAAATTGGTCGTGCCGTTCGCGATGCTGCTTAACCTCGCGAGCGTTTCGGGGGCCAAGGACAAGGAAACGCTTTGGGGGTTCATCCACCGCTATGCGCCCGATGCTTCGGCAACGACGAATCCCGATATGGATGCGGCGGTTGGACATGCGGTGCGATACTTCAACGATTTCGTGAAGCCGAACCGGACATTTCGGGCCGCCGATGACAAGGAACGCGCGGCGCTGGAGGACCTGCGGGCGCGGCTTGTGGCGTGGGACGCGCCGGTCGATCCCGAAGAATTGCAGTCGATGGTATTCGCGGTCGGCAAGGAGCACGATTTCGAGCCGCTGAGGGACTGGTTCAAGGCGCTCTACGAAGTTCTGCTCGGGGCCAGCCAGGGCCCGCGCTTTGGCGGCTTTATCGCGCTTTACGGGATCGAAGAAACGCTGGTGCTGATCGACAAGGCGCTGACGGGCGAACTTCTCTGAGCCGGGTCGCGGGCAACGCAGGTTTCTGGACGGCGTGAAACTTTCACCTAGCTTTCCACGTGGGTCCGGTAGCGATCTGCGATGGAGGACAGGATATGCGCGCTTTGGCTTTGTCGGTTTTTCTGAGTATTTTCATGGCCATGTCGGTTTTCGCACAGGACGTGCGTGCGGCCGATCCGGCGATCGAGGGGACGATCACGTCCCAGATCGAGGCATTCCGGGCTGACGATTTCGCAACCGCGTTCACCTATGCCTCGCCCAACATCAAAGGCATTTTCGGGACCCCCGACAATTTCGGGAACATGGTGCGACAGGGCTATCCTATGGTCTGGCGCCCCGGCGAACTGCGCTTCCTGGAGTTGCGCGACATCGACGGAATGCTGTGGCAGAAATTGATGATACAGGATCAGAATGGCGCGTTGCACATCCTCGATTATCAGATGATTCCCGGCGAAAATGGCTGGCAGATCAACGCAGTACAGCTTTTGCGCGCGCCCGGTGTCGGGGCCTGATACTCGACCCACCGAACGCATGGTTAAAGCGCGATTAAACCAGTCCGCCTAAAACCCATTCCCGTCGCCGGACGAAATGCCCGGCAAGTCACGAAAGCCAAACCGCCGGGCGATCCGGCGCGGTTTTCGAATGATCTGGGAAAGGGTCTCGCACATGAACAAGGCAATCACCGACGGTCTGGCGCTGACGCCTCCGGCGTTCTCCGGTGGACTGGCTGTCTGGTCTCGCGAAGACGGGACGCCCGGTTCGGCGACCTATGACGGTGTCGCGACCGCGGCGCTGGTGCCAAGCGACCTCGATTTCGGGGGCTGTCTTGAGCTTTTTAAAACCGACACGCTGCAAAAGCTGCGCTACACCGGGGAAACGCCGATCCTGCCGGGCTGCTATCTGCGCGTGACAGCGCGGGTGAAGGCCATATCGGGCCCTTTGCCGACAGTGCGGATCGCTGGTTGGGCGGGGGCGTCGGGGGGCGCGGCTGTCGCCGGTGTCCCTGCCAACGCCGGATCGATGACGCTGACGAGTTATGGCACGGTCGTCGAGGTATCGGCCATCGTCGGATCGGGTCCGCGCACGGGCGTCGACATGATCTGGGGCGTTCCGGTGATATACGGCCACTTCGGGCTGGATCTGACCGGGCCGACCGGCGGCATCGTGCGGATCGACGATATCCAGATCGACGATGTCACATCGGTCTTTCACCGCACCATGATGGATTGGGTCGATGTCCGCGATTTCGGGGCGACGGGTGATGGCGTCACCGATGACCGGCCCGCGTTTCTGGCGGCCAATGCGGCTGCGGCGGGACGTGGTATCCTGATACCGGAAGGCACCTTCGTTTTGTCCGACAGCGTGACGCTGGAATACCCAGCGCGGTTCACCGGGACCGTGACGATGCCCGCCGACAAGCATTTGATCCTGCGCCGGAATCTTGATCTTCCGAGTTATGCGGCGGCGTTTGGTGATGAACCGCTTGGCTTTCGCAAGGCGTTTCAGGCGCTTTTGCAATTCTCCGATCACGAAAGTCTGGACCTTGGCGGGCGAAGGATCGAAGTCACCGAACCGATCGACATGGCGGCGGCTGCCGGGACCGACACCTATGAAATCCGCCGCGTCATCCGCAACGGACAGTTCAATGTCGTGCCGGGGCCAAACTGGGATGCGGATATCCAGACCAGTCAGGCGGGCTACGATACAGGCCAGCCAACGACCCTGAGCGACGTTGTGAACATCGCCAATATCGCTGTCGGATCACTGGTCGAGGGGGCGGGCGTCGGGCGCGAGGTCTACGTCACCGCGCGCAATATCGGAGCGGGGACGCTGACGCTCAGTCAACCGCTATTCGATGCGCCGGCCTCGCAAAACTATACCTTCACGCGGTTCCGCTACGTGCTCGACTTCTCGGGCTTCACCAAACTGTCGAAGTTCACTTTGAGCGACGTCGAGATCCATTGTCAGGGTGACGCCAGCGGCATTCTGCTGGCTCCGTCCGGCGAGACCTTTCATCTCAAGGACAGCTTCATCACCAAGCCGAAGAACCGGGGCATCACCAGCCACGGGCGCGGTTGTCAGGATTTGCAGATCGACCGGTGTCATTTCGCCTCGGACGAGCAGGCGGTGACTGCAACGGATCGCATATCGCTTGGTTTCAACGTCAACGCCAACGACGCCAAGATCCGCGACAGCCGGTTTCAGCGGTTCGGCACGACCATGGTGCTGCACGGCAACGGTCATCTGATCGTAGGCAACCACTGGTTTCAGGGCGACAACGTCACTGACGGACCGCGCGTTGCGTGGAAGGTTCTGACCTATCCGAACGTCAAGTCGGTGATCACGGGCAATTACATCGACAACAGTTTCATCGAATGGACGAACGAGCACGATGCGGCGCCCGAATTCGCGTCCGAGTATTCGTTCGGCGGGCTGTCGGTCACCGGCAATATATTCACCGTCAACGATGCCGCCTCGTATTTCTCGTGGCTCGTCGTCAAGCCTTTCGGGCCGGGCCATTTCATTCAGGGGCTGAGCGTCACCGGCAACACGTTCAAATCGCTGAACGGCACGACCGAGCGGATCGAAAAGCTGGACGACAGCATCGCGACGCTTGATTTCGCTTTGACGCGGAATGTCGTTTTCTCCGGCAACACGTTCAACGGGATCGGGCAGAACACGATCAATCCGGTAACGCTTCAGTTCGATCAGGTTTCGGTCGCTACCACGTGGTCGCTTGATGTGTCGGGCTATCTGCCGTTCGGCGGACGGGCGCGCGAGGTGACATCGGTGGTCACGGAAGGACCTGTGCTAAATTCGCTGGATATGACTGACTTCTCCCATCCATACGTCACACCGGAAGCGGGTGCGGAGAAAAATCAGGTGTTGCTTACCTGGCCTGTCGCGTTGAAAGGTAGAGTCAATGTGACGGCGCGGGTCGACAAACCGGTCTAGCGGCAGAACAATTCCGGGCCGATTTTCGCACGATCATCGACCCGGAAAATTTGTTGAGGCAGATCAAGGCATCGCCGTAAGCACCGTGCTTTTCTTGATGAATGAAAAGGAGATTGCGATGTACAAGTCTGTCCTTCTTCCGATTGATCCGGGTCACGATGCGCATCATGTCGAAGCCCTGAAAGTCGCTCGGGGTCTGGCTGGAGACGATGGAACGATTACCGTTATTGCCGTGATCGAGCCTCTGCCGACCTATGTGGCCGCGTCGCTTCCCAACGACCTTCACAGCCTTGCCGAAGAGCGCGCCCATGCTGCGGTGCGGGCCCTGACCGGCGCTGACGGTGATCTCAAAACCCACGTTCTACATGGCCGCGCCGGGTACGAAATCGTCGCTTACGCCACGCGAAACGATCACGACTGCATCGTTATCGCGTCCCACAAGCCGGAATTGACCGATTACTTTCTGGGATCTACCGCGGGCCGGGTCGTGCGTCATGCGCAATGTTCGGTCCACGTGATCCGCTAGAAGTTTTTCGCGCCGGGCACGCGACGCGAGCGACAAAGCCTTGCGGTCGGGGCAAGATGGCGGCCATGTGGTAAAGTCTGCCATAGGAGGACCGCCCAGATGCCCGAAATATCCGCCGACCGTTCGCTTCAGACCGTCATCACGACCTTTGAATGCTCGCCCGGCACCTGTGCCGATTTGCTTGAGGCGCTACAGGACGCGTATTCTGAATTCATCTCCCGGCAGCAGGGATTTCTTGGCGCCGGTCTGCATGTGAACGACGCGCAGACCCGTATCGCCAATTATTCGCAATGGGCGCGGCGCGAGGATTTTCAGGCGATGTTGCGCACCGACGAGATGCGACGGCGGAACCGCGAAATAGCGGCGCTATGTTCGCGGTTCGAGCCGGTGATGTACGAGGTTGCGGGCGTCTACTGACCCCGCACCGCTCACATCTTTTTCAGAGCGTCCACGCTTTTCACGCCATCGTCGCCGGTCGAAGTGAACTCGATCGTGACGGTGTCGCCGGCGGCAAGATCGGCCGGGATCAGCGTGTCGGGGTTGAGTTGCCAGATCGTCTTGTCGCCCATCACGATGATGTCGGCCTGTCGGTCGAATGCGACGATGGT
This sequence comes from Paracoccaceae bacterium, assembly GCA_037968835.1. Lineage (GTDB taxonomy): Bacteria > Pseudomonadota > Alphaproteobacteria > Rhodobacterales > Rhodobacteraceae > JBBKWG01. The sequence goes on along the minus strand of JBBKWG010000007.1, from coordinate 743 downwards.
GCCGGTGGTTGTATCGGCGAAAGCGGGGGCGGCGGTTGCGATGAGAAGGGCCGCGATCAGGGTGCGCATGGATGGTCTCCCAATGAAAGGATGGCGCTCTCGGAATCGGCGCGATCCCTCCAGCCACCGGACGGAGCCTTTCGTCCGGATTTCGGGGATATAGGGCCTGGGACCGAGTCGCGCAAGAGGCTTGCAAAGTGCGGTGGTGCATTTAACGTGCTGATTTTGCTTGGTTTAGCGCCAACACTGTTGCGGTAAGGTGGCGATGCGCCGCGGTCAGGGCACTTGATCCCGTGTTGGCGGGCGCAGGACGCCCGCCATTTGATCAAGCCGATCAGGTCACGCGGCGCTTGTCCCGCCGTGATCGTAAAGCGACCACGCCGAAAGCAGAAACGTGGCCGCGCCGACGCCGACGAAGTTCCATGTCGCAACGGTCGCCCCAATCGGGTCACCACCGCCGAGGCTGGCGAAACCCAGCACCCACGGCGAGACGATGAGCCAGGCCCCGATCGCCATGTCGACCCACTCCTCCCACCACTGGAATCGCGTGATCGCGAGCAGCGCCGCCGCCGCGATAAGCACGCCGAACACCAGCGCGTTCCACATCGCGAAAGCGATTCCCGAGAAGCCGAGCAGCCAGACCGAGAAGAACAGCCAGACGCCAATGATCAGCGTCAGCCAGTCCTGCCACATGCCGTCGGGTTTCCTGTAGTAATCAGACATTCCAAATCCTCCTGTTCAGT
>JBBKWG010000006.1:0-16927 GCA_037968835.1 Paracoccaceae bacterium | reverse complement strand
AGTTCGACCTTTTCTTCGCGTCCGGCCGAGTTTGCGCCCGCCTGCACCCAGCGTATCCGGGTCATGTCCATGCCAAGATCGTTCTGCATCCAGCCGCGCATCCAGACGGCGGCGGAATGGGCCCATTCGGGACTGCCAACGGTCTTGCCGTAAAGATCCTCGATCGTTTCGATGCCGGATTTTCGATTGACGTAGAAAGACGAGAACCGGAACAGCCGCGAGCAGATCACCGGCAGGCCGATGAGGTCGCTGTTTTCGCGCGTGACTTGCGTTGCGAATTTGGCGAACGACATTTCGGACAGGTCAAATTCGCGGTTGGCGGTCATCCGGGCGAAACATTCGTGATGGCCGAGCAGGAACCAGTTGAGGTCGATGCCTTCGGGCGCGACGGCTCCGGTGCGGATGTCACGGAAGTGGTCGTAATCGGTGGTGGCGATGGTGAGCGGAAGTCTGGTCATGTCAGTTCCTGATGGTTTGCAGGATCCACTCGTCGGGGATCTCGCGTCCTAGGCTGCGCGCCTGTGCGGCCTCGTAGGCGCGTGCGGCGACAGCGTAGAATTGCGCGCCCTGCAAGTTGCCGCGTTCGGACCAGGTGATCTGGTCGTCTGAGGTGCGCCCCGGCTTTTCGCCATCGACCAGTTCGCGCAGGGTGACGCGCTTTTCGGGCAGCATGTTGCCGTGGGCGCGTTTGGCCTTGCGCGGTGCGCGCCCCTCGCCCGCCACGCGCCAACTGAGATATTCGTCGTCAAAGACCGCGTGGCCTTCGGCGGCGGGTGCGTCGCCCATGCGCAGGTAGACATCGACCCTGTCGAGCGTTGCGGCGTCGGGCAATCCGCCGCCCCCGATGTTGACGACATGGGTGCCGGGTTCGATCAGCGCGCCGTCGAGCACCGGCTGCGCGGCGTCGGTCAGCGCGGCGACGATATCGGCGCCTTTGTAGATGTCGTCGGGTCGCTCGCAGACCTTGACCTCGATGCCATGCCGCTTGGCCATGCGGGCAGCGAAAGCCTCGCGGTGGCTTTGCGTCGGGCTGTAGATCTGAAGCCGCTTGATCGCGCGCGCCTCGGTGAACGACAGCATGTGCTTGTCGGCCATGCCGCCCGAACCGAGCATCCCCACGACCGTGGCATCCTTGCGGGCCATGTGTTTCACCCCTAGCCCGCCGTCGCCGCCGACGCGCATATGCTGGAGAACGCCGTCGTTGATCAGCGCCAGCGGACGCCCGGTTTCGGTGCTGGTCAGAAAGATCAGTCCGCAATAGAGACCCGGCTCGCCGCAGTATTTCTCTTGCGTGCGGGTGCCGTCGGGCGCGGTTTCATAGTGCAGGATGTCGGACTTCATCCGGATCGCGAAATAGCCGTCGGTCGATCCGCCCTCCATCGTGCCCCAGCGATATTCGCGGTCGGGATCGGAGGTCGGGATGCAGACGTCAATACGCGGCCGGCAGGTGGCGGTGCCACGCGCGATGCCGAGATAGGACGCTTCGAGCGCCGCCATCGTCGTCGGCATGTCCAGCACTTCGGCAATCACGTCGTTGTTGAGAAGCAGCATTGCGCGCGCCTCAGAACAAGGCTTCCAGGACGAGACCCTGGAAGAGCGACAGTTCCAACAGCTTGATGAAGACGCCGTAGAGCACGAGGAAAGTGCCCGCCGCCGCGAACAGCGCGTTTCGCCATTTGTCACCGCTGGAGAAGCGGATGAAGGCGGCAACGACCAGCGGTCCGCCGAGGACGAAACCGAACCCGATCAGCGCGACCGAGAAGATGGCGAGCCACAGGAACACCTCGGCCTCGGTGCGGCTGTCTCTGGGGGTCGCGACGTCCTCGTCGTCGTCGTCCGGTTCGCTTGGGGCGCGGCGCAGATCGAGTATCACTTGCCAGAGGCAGAGAATCGCGCCGGGCACGCCGATCAGCAGTGGCATGAACGCCGCCTTTTGCGGCAGGCCGAGCGACAGGACACAGGCCCCGACGAACAGCGCCAGCATGACGAGGCTGGTGGCGAGGCGACCGTTAAATGTCATAATGCACTCCGGGCCGATCCGCGGTTTTGCGCTGCCGCCAGATGTAGGCGACGATGGTGAGGATGATCAGCGCGATGAACACCAGGCTGAGGGGGCGGAGGAAGAAGGTCGGGCCCCAGATCGCCAGCGCCTTGTGGATCGAATCCTCGGCGATGTTGCCGAGCACCAGGCCAATGACGAAGGGCGGGCGCGGCCAACCGTATTTCTTCAGGAAATAGCCCAGGATGCCGAGACCGATCAGGATCAGCATGTTCTCCCACGCGGATTCCGAGAGGTAGGCACCGAGGAACGCCAGAACCAGCACGAACGGGATCAGCAGCGTGCCGCGTACGTAGACCAGAAGCGAAAATGCCGGTGCCATCGCAAGGAAAATCGGGATCGACAGGAGGTTGGCGAGCGCCAGCGCCCAGATCAGCGACCAGACCAGATCCATGCCAGTGAGCGCGATGTGCGGGCCGGGCTGGATGCCGAGCATCACGAACGCACCGATCAGGATCGCCATTCCCGACGAGCCGGGAACGCCGAAGAACAGCGTCGGCAGAAGCGAACCGCCCTCCTTGGAGTTGTTCGCGGTTTCGGGCGCGATGACGCCGCGCACGTCGCCCTTGCCGAAGTTCTCGGGGTTCTTGCAGGTCTGGACCGCGTGGCCGTAGCACAACCACGACGCCGCGTCGCCGCCCAGACCGGGGATCGCGCCGATCACAGCCCCGATGATCGAGGTGCGCAGCGTCAGCCACCAGTTGCGGAAAACGTCGCCGATGCCCTGCATCACCTGCGCGAAGTCATAGCGCGCGGCGGTGCCGACGACCTTCGAGATCGCCCCGCCCTTGACGCCGAGCGCCAGCATTTCGGGGATCGCGAAGATGCCGAGGACGGCGGCGACGACGCTGACCCCGTCCCAGAGCCAGAGTTGATCGAAGGTGAATCGCTGCGAGCCGGTGTGCGGATCGAGGCCGACAAGCGAAACCAGGATGCCAAGGAAGCCGACGGCGATGCCCTTGATCAGACTGCGTCCCGAGAGCATGGCGATGAAAGTGATGCCGAACAGCGCCAGCAGGAAGAATTCCGCCGGTGAAAAGGCCAGAACGACGGGTCTCAGCACCGGCAGCATGGCCGCGAGGAACACCGCGCCGATGACGCCGCCGACGCCGGACGCACCAAGCGATGCGCCAAGCGCGCGGCCCGCCTCGCCTCGTTGCGCCATCGGGTAGCCATCTACGATGGTTGCCGCATCCGGGCCGGTGCCGGGGACGCCGAACAGGATCGACGGGATCGAGCCGCCAGTGTGGACGACCGCGTGCATCGCCAGAAGAAAGATCGCGCCGGCCATCGGCTCCATGCCGAAAACGAACGGGATCAACAGCACGATTCCAAGCTTTCCGCCAAGGCCGGGCACGGCGCCGAAGAACATGCCAAGCGGGATCGCCAGCAGGATGAGGCCCATCAGATAGGGCGATGTGATAATATCGAAGAGCGGCGTGAACATGGCGTCTAGGCCGGACATCTATTCCTCCTGGGATCTGTCCGCTGTGCCGCTCGAATCGGCATGTGGCGAGACCCCCTTGCGTCCGGGATCGGGCGCCTCACGAGCCTAAGCGCGGGCTTGTGATCGCGCAAACCGCAAGTGGACCGGCGTTCCATATACAAGAACCGCATCGGTCACCCGGTTGTGTTCGCCCCGTCACTGGCGGTGTGATCGAGGCGAAAATACCGGGAGGGCGAGATGGACGTAGGCTTTGTGGGTGTAGGGGCGATGGGCGCGGCGATGGCGGGTCACGTCGCGGACGCAGGGCATCGCGTGCTGGCATTCGATGCCGACAGCACGGTCTTGGCGGCGGCGACGGTGGGCGACGTGACGGCGGCGCGCGATCTTTCCGAGATCGCCGGGTCGTCGGACGTGGTGGTCGTCGTGGTCAACACCGACGCGCAGTCGCGCAGCGTCGTCGGCGCATTGCTCGCGGCGGGTCCGAAGTCCGGGCAGGTCATCGTGATCGCGGCGACCAACCATCCCGCAACCATGATCGAGCTTGCAAAAGACTGTTCCCAAGCGGGCATCGGTTTTGTCGATGCGCCGGTCTGCTATGGCCTTCAGGGTGCAAAGAACGGCGAACTGATCTCGCTTTGCGGCGGCGTCGAGGCTGATCTGGCGACGGTCACGCCGGTCCTGATGGCCTATAGCCGGAGCGTCGAACACATGGGGCCGGTCGGCTCGGGACAGTTGGGCAAAGCCTGTAACAACATGATGCACTGGGCCGCGTGCGTGGCCAATTACGAGACGCTGGCGCTGGCCAAGGCCTGCGGGATCGACGCGCAGTCGATGCGCGAGACGCTGCTGAAATGCCCCGCCCGCAACACCACGCTGGAGCGGTGGGACAACTCGAAGTTCACCTGGCACGAAAAGGACATGGACGTGGTTCTTGACCTGAGCCAGCAGGCCGGACTGGCGCTGCCGCTGTTCGGCCTGATCGACCAGTTAATCAAGCGGCTCGGTCCCGACCGGGTCCGGGAATTGCTGCACGAGGCGGACGCGGAATACCTGGGACTGCCGATCAAGGTGCGGTCGCTGTCGGAGATTTCGGGGCGTTAGTGGCTGGGTGCGCAGTCAATTGTTTTAGGGCCGATGTGGCGGCGAAAATCAGGAACTTCAGGTCTGTTCAAAGGTTGGGCACACACAGATCAGGAGATGCAAATGACGATTGAAAAAGTATATGCGCATTTGTCCTGCACCGACCTGAATCGGAGCAAAGACTGGTTCGAAAACCTCTTCGGACGCACTCCGGATGCAAGCCCGATGGGTGGACTTGTCGAGTGGCACCATCGCGACAATGCGGGATTTCAATTGTTCGAAGATGCTGCCAATGCCGGGCGCGGGACGATGACGCTTATCGTCGGTGACCTGAAGGGCGAGCATTCTCGATTGACCGCTTGCGGATTGACTCCGCCGGACATTGAGTCAGCAGATACGGTAAGCCTGATCCGATTGCGCGATCCGGACGGGAATTTGGTCGTGCTTGCGCAACCGGGTCCGGTCTGAATTCGGTTGATCCAAGCACCGGTTGGTGAGGGATGCCTACCTGTTTCAACTCGCCAGGACCGCTCGGACATTCTCTCTGTGAACCGTTTCATAGGCTTCGTAGTAAATGAGAGAGCCGTTCTGGATGTGCCGCGCCACGAATTCCTGAAGCGGAAGGGTCGCCAGAACCGGGTCGGTACGGCATTGCAAGAGCATCTCGGTATAGTCGCGCGTGGCTTCGACGAACGACATATCGTACCCGCCCTTCGCGATGCGATCCGGGTCGCCGTGCGCCGGCAGGATGGCTGCAACATCCCACGTCAGCAAGCGGTCAAGTTCGGCAAGGTGCGTCCCGAGGCGTTTGGGTTCGTCAACATAAGTGACCGTATCTTCAAGAGTATCGCCTGCAAGCAACGTCCTGGATTCAGGCAGATAGACCGTGAGGCCGTCAAAGCTGTGGATATCCAGCGGCCGCAATTCGATGTCGATGGCGCCCGTGCGCAGGGTTTTGACCCCGTCAAATATATTTGTCGGCATCACCAGTGGCGCAATTGGCGGCGTGCCTTTGGCGAAGCGGTCGCGCGCTGCCTCCAGAGCGGCGGCCGTCTTGCGACTGGCCAATATCTCGCAATCCTCGAAGGCTTGCGTTCCCGCAACATGATCGCGGTGATGATGGCTGAGCACGACCTGTATCGAGGTCACGCCACGCCGTTCGATTTCCTTTCGGACAAGCGTGGCGTGGGCAATGGAAATGCCGGTGTCGAACACCAGCGCGTCGTTTCCATCGAACACCACGTAACTGGCGATCCCTAGCGCGTAGGCACCATCATCGAGCCAGTTGGCTTCCTGGGAAAACAGGCGAGTGTTGGGGATCCGTCCATCGTAGAAGGCCAGGATATTGCTGGCAGGCTCCAGGATGCGGAGCGTCGACGTCGATACCATCTCGGTCTGCCTTTCAGACAATTGCTGTGATTCAAGACATCTACGCATACGAAGTCCGTTCGCACAAAGGCCATCTTGACGGCGGCGGCGGCCCACCTGCGCGCACAAATCCGCCTCGCAATCACGTTCCCCTATCCGGAACGGCATCCCATTGACGGGAAAGCATGGCCCGCGTTAGCCTTTTGTCGAAGCCAGGGAGGATACGGCATGTCGGACGACTCGACTGAGGCCGGCGTTGGTCATAACAGCGAAAAACGCGAGAAAGTGGTCTGGGAACGCTGGACCAAGAAGCGGACTTTCGTGCGCGCGCTGGAAGGCACCTACGGCCAGTTGAAAGAAGAACTTTATGCCCAGCCGCGGGTCTATCGCACCTCCGAGATGAACTGGAAGGGCGGTCCGCACAACTTCGGCAAGAAGGTCATCAATCCGCAGGCCAACAAGATCGCCCAGTCGATCGAGGCGCATGTGGATGCGTTCGCTCCTCACGGCTACGGCCAGATCCACGGTCACATGAATTCGGCAGTTTTCTTCGTGCTGAAGGGCAAGGGTCACGACATCCACGACGGCCGCAAGCTGCCGTGGGAGGCGGGCGACGCGCTGATCGTCGAGAACGCCTGCGTCCACCAGCATCTGAACGACAGCGACGACGAGACATTCGTGCTGGTCCTGAAAGCCAAGCCGCTGTTTTTGTTCATGCACATGATCTTCCAGAAGATGGTGCAATTTCCGCCGGAAGAACCGGTGCCGGGGCATGAAGACTACGCCCCTCCGGCAAGCCTGTGAGGTCAATATGAGCATAGATCCAAGCACATTCGCCGACGCCACCGAACGCGAACGCTCGAAAATCGGGGCGCCCGAAGTCTCGTTCTACAAGGACGCGCTGGAGGCTTCGCAGAAGTTCCGCGCCGACTACAAGGAACGAGTCAACGTCGTCAAATGGGACACCATGCCGATGGAGCGGTCCGCCGACGGGCTGATCAAGCACATCATCAACGAGCGCATGGACACCAAGGAATGCTGCATCGACATCTACATGCAGTTCATCGAGGCCGGGAAAGCCACCGGCACCTCGCGGCATCTGTCCGAGGAGATCGCCTTCGTGATCGAAGGCACCGGCCAGGACCTGCATTACGACGTGCAGTTCGAGTGCAAGGTGGAGTTCGAGTGGACCTGGGACACGACTCCCAAGGTCTATGACTGGGGGCCGGGCGATTTCATCTACATCCCGCCCTATGTCGCGCACAAGCGGGTCAACACATCGGATATTGAGGCCCGTGTCATCGTGTGCAACAGCCGCGTGATGAAAGCGATCGGACTGGACTGGTTCGACCAGCTTGAACCCGCTGAAGGGTTCGAGGAATATTGGATACCGCCGGCGGACGAGTGACCGGCAATCAGGACCCGGGTGACGGGACCGTAAGCGTCCCGCCCCGGCATTCATCCCAGGGAGGGAAACATGAGAAAATTACTAGGAGCTGTGGCACTCGCCTGTCTGGCAGCCCTGCCGGTTTCGGCGCAGGGCTTCTACGAGGGCAAGACTGTCACCTATATCATCGCCACCAACCCCGGCGGTAACTATGACGCCTATGGGCGGCTGATCGGGCGGCATCTGGAAAAGAAACTTGGCGCCGACAAGATCATCTTCAAGAACCTGCCGGGTGCCGGGCATATCATCGGAGCGAACACGCTTTACGCGTCCGACCCCGACGGTCTGACCATCGGCACGTTCAATACCGGACTGATCTATGCGCAAATTCTGCAGACCAACGGCGTGCAGTTCGACCTCACGCAATTCAGTTGGATCGGCAAGGCGGCGGCGGACTTGCGTGCAGTTGCATTGTCGACAAATTCGGGTCTGGAAAGTTTCGAGGATCTGTTGAACAGCGACACGCAGGTGAATTTCGCAGCTTCCGGCGTCGGATCGGCTTCGTATAACGAAACCAATATGTTGGCGGATGCCTTTGATCTGAATATCAACATCATCCCCGGCTATCAGGGCAACGAGGGCGAGATGGCGATGCTGCGCGGCGAAGTCGTCGGACAGGTCGGCTCGAAAGCCTCGCTGCAACCTTTCGTCGATGCCGGAAACGGCTATTTCGCGCTGGCTGTGGGCGAGGCAGAGGGCATCCCCTCGGCCATCACCTATGCCGAGAGCGACAAGGCAAAGTCGATCGTCAACCTGATCGCCGCGAACTCGAGCCTTGGTCGACTGACCGCAGCACCTCCGGGTGTGCCGGCCGACGTGCTCGAGGAAATGCGCGCCGCCTACATGGCAGTGATGGAGGACCCCGACTTTCTGGCCGAGGCCGAAAAGCTGGGACTGCCGATCGAGGCCGCTCGGGGCGAGGAAGTGGCGGACCTGATGGTCGCGGCATTGCAACAAAGCCCCGAGACTGTCGGGATCATCTCGGCGGCGCTGTCTGTCGAGGTGCCGACGATCAAGGTTCAGACCGCGATCATGGCGCTTGAAGATCGCAACAAGCTTGTGACCTTCATGTCGGGCGACACCGAAGTCACCGGCGAAATTTCCGGCTCGCGCACCACGGTCACGCTGAACGGGGCCGAGGCCGAGCGCGACGATCTGGCCGTCGGCATGTTGTGCGAAATGGAATACGACCCGGGCAGCGACGTGAACGAGTTCAAGTCGGTCGCGTGCAGCGGCGAGGCGATGGAAGCGGCGTCTTCGATGATGTCGGTGGCCAGCAAGATCACCGCGCTTGGCGATGGCGGCAAGGAGGTGACGTTCATGGCCGACGGAGCCGAGAAGATGGGCGAGGTTTCCGGCTCGCGCACGGCACTGACCATCGACGGAGCCGAAGCCAAGCGCGACGCACTGGCGGTCGGGATGGACTGCGAGTTGTCCTATGAGGACGGCGCCGAGATCGAGTTCACGGCGGTGGCGTGTTCGTCGAACTAAGTCGGATGCGATGAAGGGCCGCCACGCGGAGAACCGCGTGGCGTTTCGTGTTCAATTCGGGGCCAGGCCCATGAGAGAAGTAAGATCCATTTTTAGTGCCCTACCGGTGCTGACAGATCACATCCACTAGCGCGGGTTTGCCCGATTTCACCACGGCAAGCGCGCGCGCCACGGCCGGGGCGATGTCTTCGGGCTGGAAGATCGGACCTTCGGCCCAGACGCCCATGCTCTTGGCCATCGCCGCGAAATCGGGTTCGGGGTCGAAAATGTCCATGCCTATATGGGCGCGGTCCTCGTCTGTGCCGCGCGCGCGTGCCATGCGGATCTGGTGGTGCCAGTCGTTGTAATAGGCGCGGTTGTTGAACATGACGATCAGCAGCGGAATCTCGTGCTTGGCGGCGGTCCAGAGCGCGCCCGCGTCATACATAAGGTCGCCGTCGGGTTGGAAGGTCACAACAACCTTGTCGGACTTCTTGTGGGCCAGCGCGACGCCCAGCCCCATGCCGATCTGGGTCGAGGTGCCGAGACCCTTGCCGGGGTGGCGGTGGGAGGCGTCGAAGTCCCAGAGCTTGCGGGTCCACTGGCGCAGTGTTCCGGCGGCGAGCACCCAGTCTTCGTTGCGAATGACGCTCCAGACCTCATCGGCGAGGCGTGCGGGCGTCACGGGGGACGCGTCGCGGTCGGTTTGCGCCTCGTCGGCCCAGCGCGCGAATACGGCGTTGTGACGGACGGCAATGGCGTCTTTTCGGGCGGCGATCTTTTCGCTGAGTGCGGGATCGGCGGCGATCAGACGTGTGGCGATCTCGGTCATTTGCGGCATGGCGAGGCGCGGGTCGCCGAGGGCGGAGAGGCTTTTGGGCAGGTAGCGGCCATAGTCGAGCGACCAGGAGCCGATGCCGGTTTCGTGGAAGCCGACCTCCATCCATTTGCAATCATCCGAAAGGTAGGAGGTGAGGTCGCGGGTGGTCGAGTCGAGCTTGGCGGTGGCCTTTTCCCAGTCCACCACGTCGAGCGCGAGGATGGCGTCGGCTTTGGCCAGGCTGTCGGTGTCCATCGACAGCGATTGGGGGTGGCGGTTAGGGAAACACAGGGCCGAGTTCACGTCCCAGACTGCGACGCCGAGGGTTTCCGCAAGGGTCACGAGTTTCTCGAAATTGCCCGGATGGCGGCCGGTGAATTCGGCCATGATCCAGGGGCGGTCGGCGTAAAGAAGCGCGTGGACGATCTGTTCGAGTTTCACCGGATCGGCAGCCATCGGTGCCGGGGCCTTTTCGATCTCGGGTCCGGGGATGCTCACGTCGGCGGTCAGGGGCGTTTCTTGCAGCATGGCGTCGTAGCAGAGATAAACCGGGCCTGCGGGCTCGGTGACCATGGCGGACCAGGCGCGCATGAAACTGTCGGGCACGCCGGCGATGTTGTGGGGCTGGTAGTCGAACTTGGTGAAGTTGCGCACCGCGTCGCCCTGGCTTTGTGCGGTGTGGTGCCAGTCGGACCGGGGGCGGCGCTTGCTTTCGTCCATCGGCCCGGTGGCGCCAAGGATCAGGATCGGCGCGCGGTCGGTGAAGGCATAATAGATCGCCATCTGACCGTGCAAAAGGCCGACGAGATCATGGAGGATACAGGCCATCGGTTTGCCGGTCGCCTTGGCATAGCCGTGGGCGATCTGGACGGCAGTTTCCTCGTGCTGGCAGACCAGCATCTTCGGGTTGTCGTCGCCGTAGTTGACGAGGCTGTCGTGTAGGCCGCGAAAGCTCGCGCCCGGATTGATGGCGATGTATTCGACATCGTAGGCTTGGAGCAGATCGACGATGACGTCGGACTGATATTTCGTGTAGTCGGGCGGCATCGTCATGTGGGTTTTCCTTGCTTCATTGCAGCGGCATGGCTTCACCGAAGGCGGAATAGCGGGCGATGAAGAGGGCAATCAGTCCCGCGAGCAGCGGCACGACCATTGCTGACAGAACCCGCAGGCGCAGAAACGACGCGCCGAGAAGCGGGATTTCGTAAATCAGGATGCGGTGGGCGGCAAAGATGCTCCACGAAGTGATGAAGGTGATCAGTGCGGGCGTGGATGCGCCGGACTTGGCGAAAACGGCGGCGATGGCAAAGGCGATGACGGGACCGGCGGGAACGATCAGACCGGCGGCGGCGGCGACGGGTAGCGCGAGAATGCCGGCCTCGGATCCAAGCAGCGCCGCGATTTGCTCTTTCGGGATCAGCACGGCGATGAAACCTGCCGCGATGAGGGCGCACAGCATTCGCGGCACCAGCATCCCGAACTGTTCGATGAAACGGCGCAGGACCGGGCCGAAATCCTCGCCCTGACGCACCGCGAGTGCCGCGAGGATCGCCAGAAGGACGACAAGTGATAGCATCCCCACGCTCATGCGTCGGCCTTTTTCGCGGGTGGGGGCGATGTGTCCTTGACGCGAAACTCGAGCGGCAAGCGGCGCGCGACGAGACCCGCGATGACCGGCAGCGGCAGGCTGACGGCGAAGCGCAGAAGCGCGAATTCAGCCCCCATGAAGGGCACGTCCCAGATCAGGATACGCTGCAACCCGAGGGTCGCCCATGCGGTGATATAGGCAACGAGCGCGCCACGATCCGCGCCGGAGACGGCAAGCACCGCGAGCAGTGCATAGGCCGAGGAAGGACCGCCCGGCGTGATGGCGCCCGCGAGTGTCGCCACCATGAGCCCGCGCATCCCGGAATCCTCGCCGACAAGGCTGGCCATGCGTTCGCGCGGCAGCATCACCCAGATCAGCGCGGCAATCGAGAGCGCGACAAGGACGCGCGGCATCAGGTCGATCAGGAGACGCAGATCGTCGGCCAACGCCTCGGCGACGATATCCGGGCCCTTGATCGCCATTGCCAGCACCCCAAAGGCGGCGGCACCAGCGGCAAAGCCCCAGAAACTGGGGCCGAACGCGTTTGCGAGCACGCCCCTGATCCATGTTCGGTCACGAAGGAAGGCAAAGGACTGCAACCGCGCGGCTCCGTCTCAGTGGTGGTGGTCGTGTCCGTGACCGTGGTGGTGATCTTGTGCGTGACGCAACGCCTGCACGCGTTCCTGCGGCTCGGCGTGTCCGGCGGAAACCGCTTCGATCAGGGCGCGAAAAAGGTCGGCCTCGGGCGGAAGTTGCCCGGCTAGAAAGCCGGCGAGGCGGGCGAGCGCGATGGCTTGTGCCGCCAGCGCGTCAACCGTCTCGTCCTCCTCCGCGCGGGAGATGTCGTTGAGGGCGCGGGCGAGTCCGGATCGGAAAATGCGATCCATATAGGCCGCCCTGCCCGCCGCATCGGCGAGGTTCACCGGCTCGTCGCTGTCAGCGCCTGGCTCGGGCAGGTGCATGCCCTTGGCCATTGCCTGAAAGCGGTCGAGCATTTCCTGCCCGACCAGAAGCTGTTCGTCGATCTCTCCGCACATTGGCGCGATCCTTTCCTAGAGCCCTGCTATCGACAGGGAATGTAAACTGTCGGCAACCACGCTGCCGCCGACGAGAAGCGCAAGGGCGCCGATGGCCAGCGCCAGCGACGTGCGCATCCAGGCCGCACCGCGATGGATGTAGCCGAGCGGATAGCTGGCCGCGGCGGTCAGAAGTGTCATGCCGATGAGTGAACCCAGGCCGAATATTGCGAAAGCGCCCATTGCCTGCGCCGTGCTTTCGGCGGTCGCCACGATCAGGACCAGAAGTCCGGCCGACCCGGCAGCGCCGTGGACAAGGCCGACACCGATGGTCGGCAAAAGCGCGCGCGCCCGGTGACGGTGAGCGTGCGGGGATGCGTCGTGGCGGTCCGGATCCCCGGCATGGGAGTGGGCGTGGATGTGACGCGACCCGTCGTGCTGGTGGGCGTGGATGTGGATCCGTTCGCGGTGGAGCTTCCAGAGCACCCGCAAGCCAAGCCCGACGATCATGATGCCGACGGTGAGTTCAAGCGCGGCTTCGAGCGTGCCCGAGATCGTCAGGCCAAGCAGCAGCACGACCGAGCAAATGAGGAACAGCGCGATCGTATGGCCGAGACCCCAGGCGGCACCGCGCGCGACGATACCGCGACGGTCGTCGTCCCGGCCCATCATCGCGGCGACTGCTGCGACATGATCGGCGTCAAGCGCGTGGGCAAGGCCAACCGCGAAACCGAGCGAGAGGAACGGGAGAAGCCCGGAGGCGTCGAGCGCGGATGCCTGTGCTACCGCCGGGAGCGTGAGCGCAATGGCGAGGAGAGGCGCGAAGCGGGTCATGCCCGGAGCGCCGACAGCATCGCGGGCAGATAATCCTCGTCCTGCGCCACGACCAGCACCCGCGCGAAACGGCGCATCGCATTCACCACCGGGTCGAGAGCTTCGGATGGCTTGCCACGCCCGAGCGCAAGTCCGGCGCACATGATCTTGCGCTCGAAGCATTCGCGCGCGATCACCTCTGCCGCGCCTTCGCTGGTGCCATCGGTGGCCAGAAGGACGACGACATCTGCGCCGTCAAGTTCCGCGTCCAGATCGGCGGCGGATCCATCGGGGTGACTGAGCGGCAGGTCGCGGGGCCTGGTCGCCGGATCGACGGGTTTATGCGACGAAAGCGTCAGGAAATGCACGTTGTTCCAGGGCTCTTCGGTGACGCCATACATGGCTTCTGCCGCTGCGCCGTCGAGCGCGAAGATGCGCGACGTGCGGATGGACGAATTCGGATACTGGACGCGAAACCGGGCCTCTTCGGCGCTGGCCGCGCGCGCGCAGCTTGAGAGCATCGTCGGGTGATCGACGGGGCCACGACCGGCGCGGGTTGCGTTATCGGCCTCGAAGATGTCGTCGGAATCGTGCGGCACGGCCTCAGACCGACGTCTGCTTGACGCCGGGGCGCACGGTCAGATCCTCGGCCATGGCGTCCTTGAACGGCTGGTCATGCGGCAAAACCCGCGCGGCGGAGCGCACCATCTGGTGCGTCGTGTCACGGCCCGGCGGCAGGGCACCCTTGTCACGCAGCGCGATGCAGGCTTTCCGCAGGCGGTGGCGGGCCATGATGATGCCGTTGTCGGTGGACACGAGGTTTTCCTTGGTCCGATCCACGATCGGCCCCATGCTTTCCTGCAAGCTGGCGTCCTGCATGGCGATGCCCCAGATGCCCGAGTAGGATTCACCCGTGCGCTGCGCCTCGCGGTCCATCAGATAATCGTTGTCCTTGTTCTGAAGCGGACGGAAAGAGCCTTCGACGTACTTGTTGTGCACACCGTAGCCATCGCGCATCGCCTGGCGTTCATCCGGGGACAGGGCGCGCGTCGGGTGATAGTCGAAGGACCACGCCCAGCAATTGTGATCGTCGATCGGGATCCAGAAATGCCCGTGCATCGGATGGTCGCCGCGCGGCGGCACCATGGTGAACGACGGCATGATCCAGGGGGTGATGCGCCAGTAATAGTGCCCCTCCTCGGCCATGCGGCGCGCGCCGATGTGCAGGCCACCGTCGGATTCGACCACCTCGAAAACCGGTTTCTTGTCATTCTCGTTGTACTGGTTGCCCTTGGCGCCGCGAAACAGCGGATCGGACTTCAGGCCGCCCGAGTGCAGAAACGAGACATGCGACGAGTCGATGCCGCCCTCCATCGCCTGTAGCCAGTTGTTTTCCTGCCAGCGTTTGGAGGTATAGGTCTGCTCGGGCGGGACTGTCGCGAATTCCCATTCGGGTTCCGGCGGGCGGTTGTCCTTGTCGCCCATGTGCGTCCAGAGCACGTCGCCGACCTTGATGAGCGGATAGCCTTTCAGCTTGATCTTGGCGCAGAAGCCCGATTCCTCGGGTTCGGACGGGACTTCGATGCATTGGCCGGTGTAGTCGTATTTCCAGCCGTGATAGGCGCAGCGCAGACCGCCATCTTCGTTGCGACCGAACCACAGCGAGACGCCGCGGTGGGCGCAGAATTCGTCCATCAGGCCGTAGCGCCCCTTGCTGTCGCGGAAGGCGATCAGGCGCTCGCCAAGCAGCTTGACGCGGACCGGCGGACAATCGTTGTCGGGCAGTTCGCTGGCGAGCAGGGCAGGAATCCAGTACTGCCGGAACATTTCGCCCATCGGCGTTTCCGGGTTGGTCTGGGTGAGAAGGTCGTTGACTTCCTTGCGCAGCATTTACGTCTCTCCCATGGTTCGTGTCGGTTCAGTCCGATGCGCCCGGCTTTGGCGGCAGGTCGGGTTTTTCCGCCTCGTAGGCCGGGTCCATCTGCGATTCCAGTCCGTTCTTGGCAAGCGCATCGGCGAACATCGTGCGCACCGCGTCGCTTTCGTCGGCATAGTCGATCTGGTCGCCGCCGATGCGCTGGCTGATCCAGGCCTTCGGTACACCCTGTTCATTGCGGATCGCGACACCCTCGTATTTGAAGGCGAGGTAGCGCGCGGGCGTGGTGCCGGTGTTGAAGTGCTGGTGATACCACATGTTTGGCGGCACGATCATCGAGCCCGGCTCCCACTCGTAGCGCATTGGCTCCGCGCCTTCGGGCCACATCAGCGAATAGCCGGTTCCCGACAGGATAATGACATGCGCGCCGGGGCCGTGGCGGTGGCACTTCTTGTAGGTGCCGACCGGGAACTGGCTGATGTGGCTGTTCATCGAGCATTTGGCGAGCTGGAAGCGGATGTGACCGCCGCCTGCGCCGCGCTCTTTCGCCTCGATCAAGGGCAGGTTGACCGCGTCGTGGACGTAGTTGGTCTCCATCAGAAGACCCTTCTGTTCGCCCTGATCGGCAAAGTAATCCGGCTCGCCGCTGAAGCGCCCGGTGAAATCATGCGCGGTGTTAAAAACGAAATCGGGATCCTCGAAGACGTTCATCAGCGGCGGCATGTTGGTGACCGCGACGTAGCGGGCGGGTTTGTCGCCCTGCCCGTTGAAATGTTGGTGGTGGGTGTTCAGCGGTATCCCGAAGATCGAGCCCGGACCCCACTCGAAGCTGACCTTGTGGCCGGAATCGTCCCAGACCACGGTCGAGCCGCGCCCCGACAGGATCAGGACGGTTTCCTCGATAAGCTGGCGATGCGGGTTGAGTTTGCCGCCGGGCGCGATTTCCATCACGTAGCAATCGTTCGTGGTGCGCGAGGCGTCATGGTTCAGGAATACCGCGTCTCCGCCGCGACGTGCCCAGGGTTTGAGCGCGATCTCGTGCAGCGAGGGCACGTAATTGCCGTTGCGGATCTTGAGCCCTTCGTCGGTGATGAATCGCGTGTATGGCGTTTCCTTCTCGGCGCTGAACTTGGCGGCGAGTTTGTCGGATACGATGGCGCGGGTATTCATGGCTTTCCTCCCGTCGGCCGGGGCGGAAATGACGGGCCGACTTTCACGTTGTCGAAACGATACGACCGGGGTAGTGTTGCGTCAATGGACCGGCGGTCCATATAGAGGAACAGCACTTTGCCCGACAAGAAACCAGACGATGGCAAGGAGCCTGCGCCGCACACCATCGACGATCACCTGTTCGGGGACTTCTATCCGCACGACCACGATGGCGACGCGGATCACGACCACGACGATATCGACCCCGGCCCGCTGGAGGACAACCCGATCTGGCTGCGCGACAACGTCGCCCTGACATCGGTCGGTATCGACATCGGATCGTCGGGCACCCAGGTCATCTTCTCGACCATTCACTTGCAGCGCAAGGCCGACAGCCACGCCTCGCGTTATGTGATCGTCGACCGGCAGACGGCCCACGCCTCGCCCGTTCGCTTCACGCCTTTTTCGGGCGAGACCGAAATCGACGCCGAGGCACTGGGCCGCATCATCGACGCCGCTTACAGCGAGGCGGGGATTCGTCCCGGCGACATCGACACCGGCGTCGTGATCCTGACCGGCGAGGCGCTGAGGCGCGAGAACGCCGAGGCGATTGCCCGCGTCGTCGCCGAAAAGGGCGGGGACTTTCTGACCGCTACGGCTGGCAACCACATGGAGGCGATGCTGGCGGCTTACGGTTCCGGCGCGGCGAAAGAAAGCCACGAGCGTCAGGGGCGGATCCTCAACATCGACATCGGCGGCGGCACGACCAAGCTGGCGCTGGCGGATCGGGGCGA
>JBBKWG010000005.1:0-3044 GCA_037968835.1 Paracoccaceae bacterium | reverse complement strand
TGATGTGCCACCGCTGATCAGCACATTTAGTCGCGCCTCGACCAGGGTCTGCAGGGCGGTGACAAGGTCGTCTTCCGCGAGAACGGCGATGTTTTTCATTTTCTCGGCGCGCAGGGCATCGAGCGACACGGCCCTGCCAAAGAGATAGGCTGGGGCGTAGTCCTTGAGACTCCCCGATGCGAAGAGGCGGATCGTGATCGAGGCACCCCGGTCGATGGCGGGAGGGACTGCGACCTGAACCCTGAGCGGGCGGCCCGCATATTCCACCTTACCGGAGACGAGCGGGTTCTTTTCGGAGACGCGGGCCCTGGCATCCCCGACAATAGACTGGGCCATGTTGAGGGCGGTGGTCCGGTCGACCGTTTGCCCGTCGTGTCGCATGGCGGCGTCGCCCGCGATCTCCAGCCAGACCCTGCCATCCGGGTTGATCGCGATCTCGACCACATCGTCCCGGCGCAGCAATTCGCGAAACGGGTCCAGATAGCGTTCGAGATAGGACGCAGGATTCCCGGTCACGGGGGGCTTGTTCTAAGCCGCGTCGAAAAGCGTTGCCTCTCGCGGGCGCCCGAACGCGGTTTTAAATGATGTGTGTTGTTTGGGCAAACAAACTTCCGCATCAATAAATCACCACGTCCCGATCCACGAGCACGGTGACGGTGGCTCCCTGGTCGATATAAATAGTGGGCGCGATCGAGACCTGATCGGCAATGACCGAGCCGACCGCGTCCTCAAGGTCGCCCCCGATATCCCCGAGCACGATGCTGGTCGTCTTGCTGGTCGTGCTGTCGGCCGCGATGGCCGGTGAAGCGCCGATCACGGAAATCAGCGCCGCCCCTCCGAAGCGCTCCGCGAACTTGGTGTCGACGTTGCCAGTCAGGCCCGAGCGCCCCAGTTGATCGCCACCGACGGCGGCGATCTCCATCGAGGTTCCGTCGGGGGTCAGGATGCGGGTCCAGAGAATCAGAATGCGGTTCTGGTTCAGTTCGATCCCGGAGCGGTACTGGCCAAAAAGGCGGGACCCGCGGGGGATCAGGATCTGATCGCCGGCAAACGCCGGGACCGGGTCGGAGACCACCGCGACGACGTTCCCCGGAAGATCGCTGTTGATGGCGGTTTGCAAGGCTGCCTGGATGATCGAGCCCTGCGCGAGCGTGCGTTCGGGGAGGGCCATGCGGGAGGCGTTCTGGACCTTGAGCGGCTGCGCGCCCTGCCGCAGGAACTGCTCGTTTTCCGAGAGGGCAGGGCCAGGGAGCGCCGTCGCGGTTGCGATGTCCGGCGCGGTCGCCGCGCGAGAGGGTGATCGGGTGCCATCGGCATAGATCACGGCGGGGGAGGTGATCTGTGCCGTCAGAAGTTTCTGAGCGATCCGCTGTGCCTCAAGCTGGCGCTGCTGCTCCTCGTGCTGTCGGCGCTCTTCGAGCAGTCGCTGATCCGCGATCAGACTGCCGCGTGTCCTCTCATCCTCAAGTCCCTCGCGCTGTGCGCGTTCGGCATCGAGCAATACCTGCAAGCCGTCGATGCGCGCCTCAGTCTGACGCTGCAGGTTGGCCAACTCGCTCTCTTTCTCGGCAACGGCGGCCTCGAGGGACCCGGTCTGGGCGTCAAACGCTTTGCGAAGACCGGCGACCGCCTCCTGGATCTCGGAGTTCCGCGAGGTCTGGCTGGCATCCAGGGCCTCCCGCAGCTTTGCGATTTCGGCCAGAACCTCGGCACTTGGCTCGGCGGTTACTGGGGCAGGAACATCCAGCGCCTCTGTGACGGCAACGAGCGCTTCGCTGACCCGTTGCTCTGTCTCGTCGGGCGGGAATTCCAACCGCCCGCCGGTACCGGACCGCTGATCCTGAAAGGTCTCGACATCGGAGGTCTGGAGCGTGCCGCCCTCGTCCTGCAGTCCGGTGGCGAGGACATAGGCCACGGCCGCGCCGCCGAGCGCGAGGGTTGCGGTGAGGGCGCCGACGCTCAGGCTGCTTCCCCGGCGCCGGGGTTTGCCGCGTGCCCCGAACTGATCGAGGCGCTCCTGAACGTCGGGTGGGGTTTGCTCTGCCATGATCAGTTGCTCGCAGAGAGGGCGCCGGCATCGCGCCGGGCACAGATCGCGTCCTCGCCAATGCGCAGCGTCCAATAGGTGTTCACCCCGAGCACGCGCACTGTATTGCCCTGTTGGGTCCAGTTCACCGTGCGCTCGCGGCCCTGTTCGTCGGCCTTGAAGAGCGCGGGCTGGCGGACATTTTCGGGGAAGACGAAATAGGTATAGCGCCCGTCGTCATAAATATGCCTGGGCCGGAAATCGCCAGTGCCCGAGACGCGGTAATTGGTGTTGCGCGGCGCCACGAACCCCTTTGGCTGGGTTGATCCGGCGGTACGGCGCTGATCCCCGGGATACCGGAACCGGACCTCGAAGAACATGCCCGCGCGGCCCGGGATCGTGCCCTCGCGCAGATGGAAGGAATAGGTCCGGCGGTTGGTGATCACCGTCATGTTGGTCGAGGCGCTCTGCACGTGGGGCTTGATGGTCAGCACGTTGCCGAGCTCCGGGATCGGGTCGACCTGGAAGCTTTCCGTATCGCCGACAATGACCGCCTCAAAGCGCTCGCCGGCCCCGAAATGCAGCGTGGTCGAATGGCGCAGATCGGTTTCGATGACGAAGACCTGGTCGGCGTTATAGGTGGCGGTGCGGATGCGGCTGTCGAGCGATCCGCCGCGCGGGACGTTTTCCGCGAGGGCAGGGGAGGCAATGAGCAGGACGGCGGCACAGATCAAACGGGTCTTCACGGGGATCAGTTCTCCAGGGTCTCGGCGTCGACGCGGTAGGATGTGACGACGAAGCCGAGCGGGTTGGCCCAGACGTCCTGAAGGCGCTGGCGGGTTGCGGGTTGGAAGGCGTAGCCGAGGGTGGCGACATAGGGCCGGGTGACGGTACGGGTGTCGCGGGGGCGGCGCAGGGAGCGGGTGAATCGCACCTGGGCGACGCCTTCTTCGATCTGATTTACCGATTTGATGACCACCTCGATCCTGGCGTCGCGGCCATAGACGGTGATCGGATA
>JBBKWG010000004.1:0-30746 GCA_037968835.1 Paracoccaceae bacterium | reverse complement strand
GCTCAATAACCGCGCGAACGATCGACGAGGTGGAGAAATTGCTCGCCGCGTTCGCCGCGCCGAATGTTTTCGGCGATTACACGACTCGCGCTCTCGACCCGCGTGGCGGACGCGATATGTGGGGTGACAGTCACCTTTGGATGCGACCAGAACGGATGATCTGCTGGAAGCGGCTCAATCCTGAACACATCGAGCGTAGCGTGACCAAGATGGCCCGCATCCAACGCCGCAATTAGCGCCGCATCGTCGATCAGAGGACCGCGCCCCGGATTGATGACCACCGCACCCTTCGGAAGCAAAGATAGCCTTTCCGCATTCAGAAGGTTTTCGGTTTCCGGCGTCAACGGCAACAGCAGAATGAGGATTTCAGCGTTACGCAACGCTTCGATCAACCCATCGCTTCCCGAGAGGCAGACAATCTCGGGAATGTCGCGCGGACGTCGGCTCCATCCCGTAACTTGAAAATTTAGCGCCGCCAGCGCTTTTGCGACCGCACCGCCCAATGCACCGATCCCCAGCACACTGACGCACCGGTTCCGCGCCAGTTTCGGCACGCGCGGCTGCCAGTCGTGGTCCGTGCGCTTGATGTCGATATCTGTATCAAGATGATGCCGCATGACATGCGCGATGCACCACTCGACCATTCCTTCGGTCATGCCGTCATCGACCATCCGGGCCAGCGGGACTGAAAGCGTGTCGTTGCCGGTGACATTCTCGACGCCTGCCCAAAGATTGAGGACCGCTTTGAGACTGGAGTACGGCTTGAAATTCTGAACGCGGCTGTTGGGCGCATAGACGATGTAGTCCACGCTTGAGGGATCCGATTCGGTGACAAGTTCGAAATCCTGCCCCGCATCGTCCAATGCCTTGCGCAATGGCGCTTCATAATCCGCCCACGCCTTCGAATTCGCTGCAAACAGGATCCGCGTCATCGACTTCTCGGCCGGTGAATGTGCGCCGACTGGACAAGTCCGAACGCCGCCAAGAGCACCAGCATCGCGGACCCGCCGTAACTCACCAGCGGCAACGGCACACCGACAACGGGAGCAAGTCCCATGACCATCGACATGTTGACAGCAAAGAACAGGAATAGCGTGGCACCGATCCCAAGCGTCAGAAGCGACCCGAACCGATCCTTGTTCTGAACGGCGGAAAGGACACAGAAGAAAATGATCAATCCATAGAGCACGAGCAGCGAAAATCCCCCGACGAAGCCGAACTCTTCGGCGAGTGTCGTGAAGATAAAATCGGTGTGCTTTTCGGGAAGGAAATTCAATCGCGATTGGGTTCCCTGCATGAAACCCCGCCCTGTCCAACCACCGGATCCCAAAGCGATTTTCGATTGCGTGATGTGATACCCCGCCCCTAACGGATCAGTCGACGGGTCGAGAAAGGTATCGATTCTGCGGAACTGATATTCTTTCAGAAGTTGCCAATCGGTGCCTTTCGACGCGAATACAGTCCAGACCAGCCCCACTGCCGCAGCCGCCACAGCGACGAAATACCACCAGCTGACACCGGCGCAAAACATGACAAATCCGCCGCCCGCAATCAGCAAGATGGCGGTCCCGAGATCAGGTTGCTTGAGAACAAGCGCGGTCGGAATGAGTACCAGGACGATGGGCACCAATACCCAGAACGGGTGGGAGACTTTAGAAAGCGGAAGCCAGTCATAATACGCAGCCAGCATCAACACCATTGCGATTTTCATGACTTCTGACGGCTGAAGGCGCATGAAACCAAAGTCTATCCAACGCTGAGCTCCCATTCCGACACTGCCAAAGAGTTCAACAAGAACCAGCAATCCAAGCGCGCCAAGATATGCAATACCTCCCATGTTTCGCCAGAACCAGATCGGGACGAGTCCGATCGCCATCATGACGAAAACACCCAGCACAAATCGCTTCATCTGCGGTTCGGCCCAACGCGATAGATCGCCGCCAGCCACGGAGTAGAGCATGAGAAAGCCGACTGACGCGACCGCGGTCAACAACAGGACGATGGCCCAATTGGCGTAAAGGATCTTGCGAAATCCAGTTGGGACCGTCTGAACCTTGTACTCAAGATACGTCATGCACGGCTTGCCTTGGGACCTGGATCCAGTCGTGGGCGAAGCACCATTTCTTCGTGCTGGACCCGAATTCGCTCGCGCTGATCGCTTGGATATGCCTCAAGCGGTGGGACATCGCCGTAAAGTGCATAAAGCAGGATATCTCGCGAGGGGGGAGCCGCCGCGGTTGATCCGCCGCCGCCATGCTCGATAACCGTGGCGATTGCATACTTCGGTTTGTCAAACGGCGCGAAAGCAACGAACAACCCGTGGTCGCGACGCTCCCAGGGCAACTGATCGTTGCGCACAACGCCGCGGGCCCGTTCGGCGGTCGTGATATTTCGAACTTGGCTGGTTCCGGTCTTGCCAGCCATTTCGATGCCTTCCGCCACGATGCGGGATCGCGCCGCAGTCCCGCGCGCGCCGTTCGACACGTTATACATCCCACGTTGGATCATCTTCAGAAACGCCGGATTCACAGGCAGCGCCGGCGCTTCCTCGCGTGGGACTTCAACGCCGTCAATAGACTTCACCAGTCGCGGTTTGACCGATCGGCCGCTGGCAATCCGTGCCGTCATGATGGCAAGCTGGAGCGGCGAAGTCAGAACATCGCCCTGACCGATAGCGGCGTTGATCGTATCACCGGGCCGCCAAACCTCGTCCCTGACGCGTCGCTTCCACTCGGTCGATGGTATAAGACCATCGGCAACCGCCGACATCGGCAATTCGTGGCGCTCCCCCAACCCGAATTCACGCGACATTTCGGCCAACCGATCAATGCCGGAACGCTGGGCCGCTTCGTAGAAGTATACGTCGCACGATTGCGTCAGGGCCTTGTCCAGGTCCATCCACCCGTGTCCGCCACGCTTCCAGCAGTGAAATCTTCTGCCGCCGACGGTCATGAATCCTGGGCAATAGACGGTTTCCTGAGGTCCGATCACGCCCGCCCGCAGCGCCGTAAGTCCATTTATCATCTTGAACGTCGATCCCGGGGGATACGTGCCCTGAACCGTCTTGTTCGCCAGCGGCCGATAAATGTTGTTTGTCAGCTCGCGGTAATCGGGACCGGATATGCCTCTGACGAAAAGGTTCGGATCAAAAGCCGGTGTTGATGCCATCGCCAACAGATCGCCGGTCTCGACATCCATCACGACCGCCGCTGCACTCTCATTTGCCAGGCGGGACTGCGCGTAGTTCTGAAGACCATGATCAATGGTAAGCTGGATGGCCTTTCCGGGCGTACCTTCGTCCCGGCTTAACTCGCGCATCACCCGACCTGCCGCGTTGACTTCGATCCGTTTGATACCAGCGGTTCCGCGCAACTCAGCTTCGAGCTTTGTCTCGACGCCGATCTTTCCGATCTGGAACTTCGGAATTTGCAGCAACGGATCGGGACTCTCGATCTTCGCGAGATCATAGTCGCTGACCGGTCCTACATAACCAACGATGTGCGCGAAATCGGGACCAAGCGGATATTCACGTGAAAGACCCACATCGGGCGTGATTCCGGGCAAGGCCGGTGCATTGACCGCGACTTCGGCAATGTCCTCCCAACTCAACCGATCGGCAAGAGTGACAGGGACAAACGGGCTCCTGCGATAAAGTTCGCGAAGACTGCGTTCCAGTTCGTCCTCGTCCAGCGGCACAAGCAGTTTCAGCTTGGCTACGACCTCGTCGACATCGCCCGCATCCTCGCGGACGATAACGATCCGGTAGTTCTGCGCGTTGTCGGCAATAGGAACGCCATTGCGATCATAGATAATTCCACGGGTTGGCGGAATCAGCCTGATGTTTATCCGGTTCTCTTCGGCCAATAGTCGATAATCTTCAGCTTCCTCGACCTGCATCTGTCGCATACGCAGACCGAGAATGCCCATGAAGCCAAGTTGAAGCCCGCCAAGAACAAGCCCCCGGCGCGCAACAAGACCGGCGCTTTCATCAGTTTCTTTTGGTGACCGCTTCAATGCTTGTGCCCCAATCTGTCAACTGCGCCAGGTGCAAGCTTCCTAAGTCCAAAAAAACGAGCCGCCAGCAGCACGACCAGTGGATAAACGGCAATCGTTCCCAATAGTCGTATCAGTGTAAGCCCGAGTGCGGGTTGGTCCACAAAAATCACCCACAAGACAAGACGATTCACGAGCGTCATTGCCGAGAGGACACCGGCAACCATGAACCACTCGAGAAGGAAGTTCAGATCGCGCCAAGCAACCGCCCGCATCCGCAGAAACTCGGTTCCCATCACGACAAACGCTGCCCATAGTCCCAAGGGCCGCATGAAAATTACGTCGCCAAGAAGGAAAACTGCGGCGATCAGAAGTGTCGGCAGGAAATCCGGACGCCGGACCACCCAGGCGCACGTGATAAGCAAGATGACATCCGGCCCTGGAAAGGTTCCGGGTCCCGGACTAAAAGGCAGCAATTGTGCGAAACCTACAATCGCGACAAGAAGCAGGTATAGTCCGCGATAGCTCCAGTGTGCCGATGCCGTGGATTCAGCCATCCGCTGGCCCCACGCCCTGTGGCTCCAGCGAGGCCTCGGGTACGGACCGCAGTGGTCCAATCAGTGTGGCGGGCGAATTTATGGTTTCTGCCGGCTGACTTCTCAGAACACGAAGAAATTCAAGTCGTTCGTAATCGGCGCTCAGCCTTAACCGCAACCGACCGTCCCGCGTCTGCACGACCTGCCCGACCAGAAGTCCCGCCGGGAAAACGCCGCCATCTCCGGAGGAGATCACGCGGTCGCCAGGACGGACCTCTTCCGGCAGTTCGATGAACTCAAGCAACGGCAGCGAAGTATTGTCGCCCGACAGCATCGCCCTTTGTCCGGACGGTTGTATATGGACCGGGATGCGGCTCGCGCTGTCCGTCAGCAAAAGCACGCGGCTTGATTTGCGCCCAACACCGGAAATTCGACCGACCAGCCCCAGGCCGTCGGTAACCGCCCATCCATCTCTTATGCCGTCACGCGCAGCGCCCACATTCAGCAACACCGATTGACGAAAGGGCGAACCGCTGTCGGCCAGAACCATCCCGGTGACAACGGTCAGTGCGGGATCAAGCCTGACCTTGTTCAGATCGAGAAGCTTCGCATTTTCCTGCTCAAGTTGAAGCGCCGCTTCCCGCCAGGCCTTCATTTGCTGCAACTCACGACGCAAGTCCTGGTTCTGCTTCTGAAGGCGGGCGTATGATTGAAATCCTTCAATCATATCAACGGTTTTCTTGACTGGTATGAACGCCCAATCCATCTGGGGCACGATCGCATCTACGACTGCGGCGCGAAATCGTTCTGCCCGGGGACTGTCAATTCGCCAGAAAACGAAGATGGCCAGCAGGCATACGACCAACGCACCAACGAGCATTCGCCGGAGCGGTCGAGCGTAGACTTCACTTTTGCCGTTCTGCTTAGCCACTTCGCCCTCTGGTCGGGCCCCCACCCCAGCCTAGCATGGGTAAGGGGTATTGCCGAAACCCCCGCAGTGCTCTGAAATTCAGCTGTCGTAGTCTATGACATGCCGCAACTGCTTTTCGTATTCCAGAGCCTTCCCCGTCCCAAGTGCGACGCAATTCAGCGACTCGTCGGCGACGCTGATGGCAAGACCGGTTTGTTCGCGCAAAGCCAGGTCCAATTCGCCAAGCAGGGCACCGCCACCAGTCAACATGACACCGCGATCGACGATATCCGCCGCCAAATCCGGCGGTGTCGCCTCAAGCGCCGTCATTACCGCTTCGCATATTGTCTGAACCGGTTCGGCGAGCGCTTCGGCCACTTGTGCCTGGTTTATCTCGGTTTCCTTTGGAACGCCGTTCAAAAGGTCGCGACCGCGAATTTGCATCGACGAGCCCCGGCCGTCGTCAGGCATTCGTGCCGTCCCGATGGAAGTCTTGATCCGCTCCGCCGTTTGTTCGCCGATCAGAAGGTTATGCTGACGGCGCAAGTAACTGATGATCGCCTCGTCCATGCGGTCGCCACCAACCCGGACCGAGCGCGCATAAACGATGTCGCCCAGGGAGAGCACTGCGACCTCGGTCGTCCCGCCGCCGATATCCACAACCATATTGCCGGTCGGATCGGTAATCGGCATGCCCGCCCCGATGGCCGCTGCGATCGGTTCGGCGATAAGCCCTGCCTGACGCGCGCCTGCACTCAGAACGGATTGCCTGATTGCCCGCTTTTCGACAGGTGTTGCGCCGTAGGGAACGCAGACGATGACTTTCGGCTTGAAGAACGTCGTTCGCTTGTGAACTTTGCGAATGAAGGCCTTGATCATCGCCTCGGCAACGTCAAAATCCGCAATGACGCCCTCTCGCATGGGTCGGATCGCTTCAATGCTTCCCGGCGTGCGCCCAAGCATGAGTTTTGCGTCTGCGCCAACGGCAAGGACTTTCTTCTGTCCGTCCTTCACATGATATGCCACGACCGAAGGCTCGTTCAGGATGATCCCCCTGCCTTTCACGTAGACGAGCGTATTCGCCGTCCCGAGGTCAATTGCCATGTCAGTCGAAAACCATCCACCGAAGGCCATTATTTTCTGCCCCAATCTTAATTGACGGTTCGCTAGTATATGCCTGCCTACGAACCAGTTGCCCTTATAGGCTCCCGTCTCACCAATCGAAAGGGAGCACGATCAAAAAAACCAGCGTGATTCTGCCGTCGGCCTGCGAAGGCATTAGTCACGATTCTCTACTAAAACCTGAATGACGGCGTTATTGTGGCCGAATGAGGAACAATTGACGACGCCTGGGCGCCAAATTCGATCGGTCGCATCGTGACTTGCCGGACACGGGGGGCCCGGACGACCAGAACTAGGCACGCCCGCTGACGAGATTTGGGGCCGAAAACCTCGCTGGCGCACTAGTTTCACCGGATGTTTGCGCAATCATTGGTCCACGCGGGCTTGCTCTTGCTACTCCGCCCGCTGCACTACCTAATAGCCTGGACGCCTCAAATTGCGGACAATCTGACCGCATGGGAAATGGCGTCGGATCAAACCGCCGGTAAAAGCCGGCATCTTGGGAGGAAAATATGAAACAGATAGCATTGACCGCAGTGGCTGCGACACTTGCAGCCGGAACGGCCTTTGGCGAATCGCATGTCGACAAGACCGGCTGGCCAGATAGCTTCACCGTCGGAACTGCATCGCAAGGTGGAACTTACTTCGCCTACGGTTCAGGCTGGGCGAACCTTGCTGCCGAAGAACTGGGACTGTCCGGCGGTGGCGAAGTCACTGGCGGCCCGATGCAGAACATGGCGCTCGTTCACACCGGCGACGCTCAGTTCGGCATGACGACGATGGGCCCGGCGCGCGAATCGCTGGAAGGCACAAACCCGATCGCACCCGGCCTGCAAATGACCAACGCCTGCGCCATGTTCCCGATGTACCAGACACCGTTCTCGGTCACTACGCTGGCATCTTCGGGTATCACTTCGGTTGCCGACATTCCGGACGGCGCGAAGATCGGCTTCGGCCCGGCGGGTTCGACATCCGACACTTATTTCCCTCTGATGATGGAAACGCTCGGCGTCAACTTCGAGCGTCGCAACGGCGGCTGGGATGACCTTGGCAGCCAGCTTCAGGACGGATTGCTTGACGTCATCGCCTTTGCGGCCGGCGTTCCGGTTCCGGCGGTCAGCCAGCTTGAAGTCCAGACCGACGTGAATATCATCGAGTTCACGGATGAAGAGCAGGCGAAGATCCTTGATGCGTTCCCCGTGAACGACTTCATGATCCCCGCCTCGACCTACAGCACGTTGGAAAACGACGCGCGCTCGGTCAGCATGTGGAACTTCGCCATCGCGAATTGCGACCTGCCGGAAAGCTTCGTCAATGCCGTCGTCGATGTCGTGATGTCCGACAACCCCCGGATGGTGAACATTCACAAGGCAGCTTCTGAAACGCTTCCCGAAAACTGGGACAAGAACAAGGTTATGAAGTGGCACCCCGGTGCTGCTGCCTGGTTCAAGGAAAACGCAGGAGCGGACATTCCTGACGACATGATCCACGGAATGTGATCTTCCCCATATGATATGGTCCGGGCCGCCAATCGCGCGGCCCGGATCCCATAAAAAGTCGCGCGGGGAGGCGCGGCCAGGGAGGGGACATCCCATGAGCGACATGGCCGTGAACACGGACGACGACCACATCATTGCCCAAGGGGTCGACGATGAGCCGGTCGAAAGCAACCGCCGGGTATTCATAGGAAGCAACTACGCATTCATCGCCGGTTTTGCTGCGATTTATGCAGCGTTTCACATGGCCGCTCTTAACGGCCTCTCGATCTATGAATGGACCGGCGTTCGCATCCCGTTTCTGCCTCGCTTCCCGATGGAAACCTGGAATTTCAGGATTGTGCACATCGCCGGTGCGCTTGCCCTCGGATTCCTAATCTACAGCGCCGTTCCCTTTGGCGATACCAGACGCGACGACACGCCTGCAATCACCAGACTAAGCTGGTTACTCGCCATTCCCGCGCTGCTCTCGATTGGAACAAGCACCTATTTCATGCTCCAAATCTATGGCGGTGAACTCCCGCAGATGGGCGGACTTACGACTTGGGGCGCGTTTGCAGGCACACCGCTTTATGATCAGGAAGTCTGGCTTTTCGGCCTGCCGCTGATGGTCGCGACTTTCGGAAGCATCTTCCTTGGCTGGATAGAACGCCGCGACCGAGGCGCGTTCCGCACCAGCGATATCATCCTCGGCCTATCGGCAGTTTCGGTCGCCGCCTATCTCATCCCGATCTACGGAACCGCTGCTCGAAATGCCGTCGGAACCCCGTTCGTCCCGATAGGCGTCGCATTTGCGGCGACAGCCGGATCGGCGCTTATCCTGGAACTCACGCGCCGCGTCGCCGGATTGGCGCTCGTCATCATCACCGGCATTTTTCTCGTCTACACCTTCACCGCGCACATGCTTCCCGGCATCCTCGCCGTCGACCGCCCCTATTCCTGGCAACGCTTCTTCGGGCACGTCTATTCCGACGCAGGCATCCTCGGGCCAACCACGGCGGTGTCCTCGACCTACATCATCCTCTTCATCATCTTCGCCGCATTCCTTCAGGCATCAAAAGTCGGCGACTACTTCGTAAACTTCGCCTTTGCGGCGGCGGGGCGCTCGCGAGGCGGTCCCGCCAAGGTCGCGATCTTCGCATCGGGTCTTATGGGCATGATCAACGGCACCTCGGCGGGCAACGTCGTGGCCACCGGCTCGCTGACAATTCCGCTGATGAAAAAGGTCGGCTACCACAAGAAGACGGCTGGCGCGGTCGAAGCCGCAGCATCGACAGGCGGACAGATCATGCCGCCGATCATGGGCGCGGGCGCGTTCATCATGGCCGAGATCACTGGCATTCCCTACACCGAGATCGCCATCGCCGCGATCATTCCCGCCGTGCTCTACTTCGTCAGCGTCTATTTCATGGTCGATTTCGAGGCTGCCAAGCTCGGAATGCGCGGAATGAGCGAGGACGAACTGCCGAAGTTCAAGAAAATGGTGCGGCAGGTCTATCTTTTCATCCCGATCATCATCCTGATTTCGGCGCTGTTCATGGGCTATTCGGTGATCCGAGCCGGCACGCTCGCGACGCTTTCAGCAGCCGTCGTGTCGTGGCTCACACCGCATCGGATGGGTCTAAGGTCAATCATCAAGGCATTCGAGCTTGCCGGCATAATGGCGATCCAGATCATCGCGGTCTGCGCCTGCGCCGGCATCATCGTCGGTGTCATCTCACTGACCGGAGTCGGCGCGCGGTTCTCATCTCTCCTTCTGGGCCTTGCGGAAACGTCGCAACTCCTCGCGCTTTTCTTCGCAATGTGCATCGCCATCCTTCTGGGCATGGGAATGCCGACAACGGCGGCCTATGCGGTCGCGGCCTCGGTCGTTGCACCCGGCCTCATTCAGCTTGGTATCCCGCAACTCACGGCGCACTTCTTTGTCTTCTACTTCGCAGTGCTTTCGGCGATCACCCCACCGGTCGCATTGGCAAGTTACGCCGCGGCCGGAATATCCGGCGCGAACCCGATGGAAACTTCGGTCGCGAGCTTCAAGATCGGCATCGCCGCCTTCATCGTCCCATTCATGTTCTTCTATAACGGCGCACTTCTGATGGACGGAACATGGCTCGAGATTGTTCGCGCTGGATTAACCGCCACGATCGGCGTTTTCCTGTTGTCCGCCGGCGTTCAGGGCTGGTTCATGGGCAGTCGCGCGGCCTGGTTCATCCGCCTTGCATTGATCGTCGCGGCCATTTTCATGATCGAGGGCGGGCTCGTTACGGACTTGCTTGGAATAGGCATAGCAGTGGGGTTCTACTTCGTTCAGCGTATTTTCAATCCGGATCCTGATGCGCCTATCCCGGTTCGCGGTGTCGACTAAGCGCAAGCGGCACTCCACACGCACTTGGTTCACATCGGATGTGCCTGACTAGATAGCGCCGGCAACCGCCCTGCGTGTCATCACGGCGCACAGATGCGCGCGATAGTCGGCGGCCCCGTGAATGTCGGCGATCATTCCCTCGGGCTCGATGCTCAGTCCGCGAAGGGCGTTTTCCGAGAAGTCAGCGGACAGCGCCGCTTCGGCTTGCGACCAGCGAAACACGCCTTCCTCGGAAGCGCCCGTGATCGCGACCCTGACCCCGTCGGGATACTTGGCCACGAACGCCCCGACCAGTGCGAACCTTGACGCAGGCTGAGGCATTTTGGAGTAAGCCGACGCTTGCGGAATCGGAAACCGCACCGCACTAATAATCTCGCCCTCGTCCAGCGCGGTGCCGAACATCCCGTCGAAAAAGTCATCGGCCGCAATCTCGCGCGCGTTGGTCACGACAGTAGCGCCCGTCGCAAGGAGAGCCGCCGGATAACACGCGGACGGATCGTTGTTCGCAAGCGACCCACCGAGCGTTCCCCGATTTCGAACCGCGGGATCACCGATCTGACCGGCCAGCCTCGCCAACCCCGGGAACGCTTGCGCGCCATCTCGCGCAACAACAGCATGTGTTGTAGCGCCGCCAACCCACAACACATCTCCATCAAGCCGAACCCCCCGCAACTCTGGAATGGCGAGGAGACTGACCAGCTTTTCCGGCGCGGCAAGTCGGGCTTTCATGGTTGGCAAAAGTGTTTGCCCGCCCCCAAGCGCTTGCGCCTCGTCGCTCTCCAGTTCCCGAATCGCATCCTTGATGCTTGTGGGGCGAACGAATTGAAAATTATGCATCAATCACACCGGGTCTTGCTGAATCAGCACCAGCCAACTGGCCCGACGCCGCCATGATCGCCTTGACGATATTGTGGTAACCGGTGCAGCGACAAATGTTTCCCTCTAGATATTCCCGCACCTGCGCCTCGGTCGGCTTCGGGTTTTCCTTGAGCAGCGCCACCGCGGACATCACCATCCCCGGCGTGCAAAATCCGCACTGAAGTCCGTGATGTTCCCGAAACGCTTCCTGAACCGGATGAAGCGTCCCATCCGGCCCCGCCATTCCCTCAATCGTCGTCACGCATGCGCCATCGGCTTCGACCGCCAACATCGTGCACGCCTTGACCGCCATGTCGTCCACGTGCACCACACACGCCCCGCACTGGCTGGTCTCACACCCGACATGCGTGCCGGTCATTGCCAAGGGGCCGCGCAGAAACTCGACCAGAAGTGTCCGCTCCTCGACGTCGCCGGAAACCTGGTTACCGTTCAATGTCATTGCAACGCGAACCATACGATTCTTTCCCCACATCCTGTTTCAACACTCACGGGCTTGGCCTTACCGCGTTGCCAAACTGGAAACGGCCCGAGGGGAACTGTCAACCGATCAGCGATCAGGAAACACGACAACATTCCGTGCGACCAACGTCCGGCCAGCGGTGAAATTGAACGCCAAATCCTTTAGACGATATCTTTCTACAATTCTAAAAAAGCCGCAGGATTGGATACCTAATGGCCCAGTCATGCCACATTGTTGGCCGATTTTGACGCTAGACCCAATCAGGTCGCAGCAAGTCAGGTGGCGGCTGAATATGTTAAAGACCACTGTGGTCACAGGCTTTTTCAGCAACTACCTGCGCCGACTGCGGCACCGATTTGGGTGAGACATGGACGCAGGGCAGCAAATATCAGATTCAGGACTGGCAGAGTCCTTTGCTGACGCGCTGAAGCCCGGCACAGCGCTTCTGCACGGACAGTTCCGAATCGAAAAGTTCCTGAATGCCGGCGGCTTCGGCATGACCTATCTTGCCCGCGACAGCCTGGATCGCATCGTCGTTATCAAGGAATGCTTCCCGTCATCCATGTGCTGTCGCAACGACGGCAATGTGATGGCCCGTTCGCGCCAGCATCAGGCCGAATTCGACGCAGTCGTGAAACACTTCGGCGCCGAAGCGCGGCGGCTGTCAAAGCTGCAACATCCCAACATTGTCGGCATCCATCAGGTATTCGAGGACAATCAGACCGCCTACATGGCGCTCGATTTCGTGCGCGGTCGCGATCTGCTCGACACCATCGAGGATCCGAAACTCACGCTCCACCCGCGCGATGTCAAAGACATCATGCTCAAGGTGCTCGAGGCTGTTCACTACATCCACACCAATGACGTGCTGCACCGGGACATCTCGCCGGACAACATCCTGATCGACGGCAAGGGAAACCCCGTGCTGATCGACTTCGGTGCCGCCAAAGAGGAAGCGACCCGGGCGTCGCGGGCTCTTTCGGCACTGCATGTTGTCAAAGACGGCTACAGCCCGCACGAATTTTACATCGCTGGCTCGACGCAGGACGCATCCTCCGATCTCTATTCCCTGGGCGCGACCTTCTATCATGTGCTGACCGGCGACGCGCCTCCCGACAGCCAGGCCCGCGTCTCGGCGATCGCTGCCGACAGGCCCGATCCCTACATCCCTGTATCTGGCAAATTCCCCCAGTTTGAAGACGCCTTCCTTCACGCCATCGACAAGGCGCTCAACGTTTTCCCGCCCGATCGCATCCAGTCCTCCCGCGAGTGGATAGAACTGATCGACACCGAACGGCGTCGCTCGGCGGCGATGGCGCAGGCGGAACTCGATCGCCAGATTGAGCTTTCGATCTCCAAGCTCGTCGCGGAAACCAACAAGGCGGTTCACGCC
Organism: Paracoccaceae bacterium; assembly: GCA_037968835.1. Taxonomy (GTDB): domain Bacteria; phylum Pseudomonadota; class Alphaproteobacteria; order Rhodobacterales; family Rhodobacteraceae; genus JBBKWG01. The sequence goes on along the minus strand of JBBKWG010000004.1, from coordinate 17,592 downwards.
GACATCGCGGCGCGGGAAGCAAAGGCCAAGTCCGACAAGAAAGAAGCCGAACGCCAGCAGAAGCTGGCCGAAGCGCAGGCCGTTCAACGCAAGAAAACGCTAGATGAACTCGCGGCGCTTGACGATCTGGTGTTCGCTGAAGAGCAGGAGCGCGCGGCTGAAGAAGCTGCGCGCAGATCCGCGATGGGGCCAAACCACGACGAAATCAACGGGCCGCGGAGGCGCAGAAGCTTCCTTAGCCGTCTTCTTCCATTCGGACTGTTGCGCGGAACCTTCCGCAACAACGGTCGGTCTGACTATCTCTGAAAGGCTTAGCAATGAAACTGTTCTCAAGAATGCTGTCGAAGAAAAACGAGCCTGAAGAGTCAGCAGGTGGCATCGACCTCAATATGGACGTCGAACCGCTACGCCGCCGCGAAGCAGCGAGTGCGGACGATACTGGCGACGTCAACGCGAGCAAGCGACCGGATTCTGCGGAAGAACCGCTCTTTGCCACGCCGAAATCAAAGACCTACAGTCGTGACATCGAACCCGACCCGGCCCCCGATCCGGCACCCGAAGCGTTGGCCGAAAGCTGGAACGACGACGATTGGGATGACGAGGACTGGGAAGACGATGACGAATGGGAAGATGATCCGGTCGCGATTGCCGCGGTCCAGGCAGCCCAAAGTCAGGACGAGGACAAGGCCCATCTCGTTGATGAAATTCGCGAGGCGATGGGGGCGGTAAGCCATATCCAACCCGACGAGCCAAAAGCAAAGAACGCCGAGCCGCACAAATCGGAGCTGCGCAACTGGGCCGAAGACGAGGAATTCGGACGCCGGGCGGTTGCACGCAGTCAGTTGAATTCGTTCGCTGGCGACGCAGAAGACCGGATTCTGGCCGAAACTAATTCACACATGACAGATCGTGAAACCAGCAGACGTCGTTCGGCCATGGCCCACCTCAAAGCTGCGGCCGCCGCAACCAAGGCCGACGCTGTGCTGAAGCACGTCGTTGGTCGCGACCCGTCCGGCGACCCCGAGGAGCAAAGCCCCTACAGGGACGATCTGGCGAAAGTTGTACGCCCACGCACGACCAGCCGTCCGATCAGCCGACCCGTAAGCAGGCCGCGATCCGAGTCGATCGACTGGACCAGTGACGAGCCGGAAAGCGAAGATGCGCTGTTCGACGCCGCAGCCGACGTCGAAGACGCGATTGAGGAAAGCACTTCCTTCGAAGAGGAATTCGCAGCCGCCGAGGCGGAAAGACTTGCGCGCGCGCCGGTCGATCTGAGTGAGGACGAATTCAGCGACGATTCTGTCTTCGGCGCGTCTTACAATGACGAGGAATACGACGATCTGGACGAAGAAACTTCGCTTTCTGTCGCCGACAATCTCTCGAATGACGAGGCCGGCCCGGTTACTCCAGAAACCAAGCGGACTGAATCGAAAAACATCGGCCTGACCTTCGAAGGCGACGACTTCCCCGAGGCCGAATCCAGGCTGGCGGCATTCAGGAATGATGTCGAGGACAGCCTTGAAGCTCCGGATCCAGATTCAGGAACTACAATGCCCGAAAAGAACAAACTGCCCGAACCAGAACCGGAAAATTTCATCGAGGTTTCGGCTCCGGTCAGCGGACGTTCGGGTCGCAGCGCAGGTCGCGTCAAAACCCGACTTCTCGGCTTCCAATCGGGCGACGCAGAAGCGCAGGATATCTTCGCGGCTACGGCTGCAAAGGCAGCCAAACTTCGCCAGGACAAAGAAGAGGCGCTGAACGTCGAAGCGGTGAGCGTCAACTATACACGCTTCCCGTCGGGATGGATCGTTGTTGTCGATGGCCCGGGCCGTGGCGCCTGCTTCACGACCTTCAGCGGCGTTTCTCAGATCGGTCGCGGCGAAGATCAGGCAGTCCGGCTCGATTTTGGCGATACGTCTATCTCGCGCAACAATCATGCCGCCATCGCCTACGACGACGAACAGGCCAAATTCTTCCTGGGACACGGCGGAAAATCCAACCTCGTCCGGTTGAATGGTCGCCCGGTACTCAGCACCGAAGAATTGTCGAACGGAGACAAGATCCGTATCGGCGAAACTACGTTGAAGTTCGTCGCATTGTGCTGTGACGATTTTGTATGGAACACTTCCGAAGGGGACGACGCGCATAATGCGGCCAACGCCTGACATAAGGTTTGACGTTGCGTCGGTCCTGAATCGCGGTTGTCGCGATTATCAGGAGGACGCACTCGCCACGGATTTCCCGCTTGGCGCGGAGTTCGGCTATGCCGTCCTGTCGGATGGCATGGGTGGACACGCGGCCGGCGACGTGGCGAGCAAGATCGTCGTGACCGAGGTGTTCAGTGAGCTGAAGTTCCAGTCCTCGGATGGCTCTGGCTTTGCTGAAAACGTATGTGAAATCCTCAAGAACGCAGCGGTCTCTGCAAACGAATGCATGGCCGCGCACACATCGACCAATCCCGACACTGCCGGCATGGGCGCAACGCTCGTGGCACCGGTCTTCATCCGCGATCATCTTTTCTGGATCTCGATCGGCGACTCGCCACTTTATCTTTTCCGAAACGGTAAGTTGCGCCAGTTGAACGAAGACCACTCGCTGGGGCCGCACATCGATTACATGGTGCGCGCGGGCATGATGGCCGAAGATATCGGACGCAACCATCCCGACCGAAATGCGCTGACCTCGGTTCTGATCGGTGAGCCGATCGAAAGGATAGATTGCCCGGACGCACCGTTCCAACTGAGAGACAATGACATCCTGATCGTTGCCAGTGACGGCCTTCAATTCCTGTCCAATCACCAGATTTCCGACATCGTCTCGGAGAACCACGAAGCCGACAGCACGACGATTGCCGATCTGTTGCTCGACGAGCTAGGGGCCCTCGAAGACCCCGAACAGGACAACGTCTGCTTTTCGGTGATCAAAGTTCGTTTTCAGCCGGAAATGGCGGATCACGCCAATATCTTCACGCCCGAATTCGACAGCCGCAAAGCGAAACCCAGACAGGTCAGGACCCGACCGATCAAACCTCGTCATCCGGCGGACCAACCTGAAGTGCCTGCCATGGCACACAGCGCGTCGAATCAGTCGAATTCCGCTCCAAGCGGTTCGAGCGACGGCGCACCAATATTTCTGAGACGGCGCTGGTTGGCGACGGATGGGTCGGCATGAAAGATCAGGCACCCGACGAAACGGCCATCGAACGCCTACGCGCCGCGCTGGAATCGGACGCTCTGCCACCGGGCGCGCGCGATCACGCCAGGCATTTGCTTAAACGCCTGTCATCGCCGGTCCGAGTGACTTTGCTTGGCCGACCAGGCTCGGGAAAAAGCGAACTGGTCAACATGTTCGTCGGTCGCAGGCTGATACCAAAAGGCGCTGCCCTTCCGACGCTTGAGCTTGTGCATGGGGCTGCCGAAAAGTTGTCGGTTACAGCGTCGAACGGGACAGTCACCGATTTTGACGGCATCTCATTCGACAAAATCGCCCAGATGGAACCCGCTTTCCTTCGTTTGCAATTGCCTTTGCCGTTGCTCGAAAGGATCAGTCTTCTGGAAGTCGTGACCGAAGGCTCGGTCGGGGCTTTGAACGCGGCCGTTGACTGGGCGGTTCGCCGCACCGACATCGCGTTGTGGTGCTCGCAGGACTTCAATGACGCTGAACAGACGCTCTGGACCCGCGTGCCCGACGGCCTGAAGGACCACGCGTTTCTTGTCCTGACGAAAGCCGATGTCCTGTCGGCCGACAAGCGCCTGTCTAATCGGGTCGCCGAACTTGAAACCATTGTTTCTGAAGAGTTTCATTCTCTTTTTGCCGTCGCGACCCTGCAAGCGATAAAGGCCCACAAGGCTGATGGGTCGGTCGACGAGGCTATGCGTCATGCGTCAGGTGGCGGCGCGTTGACATCCGAGATCCTGCGGCACGCCGAACGTGGACGCCGCGCCGACATCGACAGTGCCGAACTGTTCCTTGCCAGATACCAAATTCCCGCACAAAAACGCACATCCAAACAGGTTGAAACTTCAAAGCCTGCTGCCGAAGTCGCGCCGAGGGTTGTCTCCAAACCCGTGACGGAAGTTGCGTCCGAAACACCGCCGAAGGCAAAGCCGACAAACATCGCCTTGTTCTCCGACGCGGTTCGTTTCCTGCGAAAGCGCGGCGACGGATTTACGGAATCCGCGCAGCGCCTCGGTGAAGGCAAGGCATCCGGGCTGGTTGACCAATGCGTCGACGCTGTCGAACATCTGGTCGATCTGTTCAGCCAGGATGACAGCGGATGCCCGGCCTCTGATGCAATCATCGACGAGTTGATGGAAGCTACCGATCACATGGTGCTGATGCAGTCGGAAACCGGCGATGCGCCTGCCGCCGACGCCGTGACTCTGTTGCTCCAACTCAGACGAGACATGGAAGAAAAAATCGCTGCTTAGAAAGGATTCACGCGCGCTATTGACCCTGAACACGCCACAAAAAGGCCATCTTGGCCCGGGATTGTATCCCGATACGGGTGGACGGACTGCGTCTTTCCGTCGGCGAAGTGAAGGTGGCCGGACGAGGACACTCGACGGTGTGAGTGCGTGAGACAGGAAGAAGATGAAAGTTGATACGAGGATCATGGACCAGAGTGCTGCCGCAACGCCTGGCAATGCACACCTCCTTAGCCGCGGCTTCGAGGGGCTGCAGCCCTTTCTGAACAAGTCCCGCGATCTACGTCAGGCGCTCGTCAAGATCGGCAAGATCGGCGACAAGGCCACCAACCGCGCAGCACGCAAACTTCACCATCAGTTGAAATATGCCGAGCCGTCGATCACGATGATCGGTCAGGTCAAAGCCGGAAAAACCTCGCTGGTCAACGCAATGATCGGCTGGCCCGATCTGCTGCCTGCAGACGTCAATCCCTGGACGTCCGTCGTCACTTCGCTGCACCTCAATCCCCACGTCCAGCCGGAAGAGAACCGCGCCAGTTTTCGGTTCTTCGATATGGAAGAATGGGCACGTTTGCTTGACCGCGGCGGCAGAATTGGCGAACTCGCCAGCCGTGCGGGAGCAGAAGACGAACTGGAAAAAGTCCGTGCTCAAGTTATTGAAATGCGTGAAAAATCGCGTCGCAGGCTTGGCGAGAAATTCGAGCTTCTGCTGGGCCAACAGCACGATTATGGCTACTTCGACAGTGATCTGATCGAACGCTATGTCTGCCTTGGCGACGATTTCGAGGACGACTTCGAGACAAGTCAGGCGCAAGGGCGCTTTGCAGACATCACGAAGTCCGCCGAGCTTTACATCCATCGCCCCGAACTGCCGCTTCCGCTGTGTATCCGCGACACCCCGGGCGTGAACGATACATTCATGATCCGCGAACAGATCACGATCCGGGCAATCCGCGAAAGCCGTATTTGCGTCGTCGTTCTGGCTGCCCACCAGGCATTGTCGAGCGTCGACATGGCGCTTATCCGCATGATCGCCAACGTGAAGTCACGCGAAGTCATCGTCGTGGTGAACCGCATCGACGAATTGAGCGACCCGGAAAGCCAGATCCCGGAAATCAAGGAAAGCATCCGCAAGACACTTATCGAGCACGACGGCCCCAAGGATGCACAGATCCTGTTCTCAAGTGCTGCCTGCGCGAACGCCGCACTTTTGGGAAAAATCGACACGATCGAGGCGGCAGACCGCGCACGGTTGCTGGACTGGGCGAAAGCCGACGACCGACTGAAAAACTCGGACGATCTGTCCCAGGAAGAACTCCTGTGGGAACTTTCCGGCCTTCCCGCCATCTACGCGGCGTTAAGCGAGCGGATCGCCGAAGGTACTGGTCAGGACATGCTGGACAGGATCGCGAAGTCCGCGATGAACCTGGCGAACGGGATCAATGCAACGCACCAGATCGTATCGCGCCGCGCTTCTGATTCCTCGCTGCCACCCTTGGCCAAAGGCGCTCTGGAAGGCGAATTGAAGCGCATCGAGGCGGCCGCAATTGCCGCGATGGAGGAAACCTTCACCGTCGCGATCTCGAATTTCCACACGCGGCTTGAGCGTTCTCATCGCAGCTTCCTTGAACGGGCGACCGGCTCGCTGCTTCAGCATCTGGACACCCAAGGCGAAAGCGAAGTCTGGCAGTATGATCCAACCGGGCTGCGGATACTGATGCGCACGGCGTATCAGGTGTTCGGACGGAACGCGCAAAGCGGCACAACGAAGGTGCTCACCGAGACGGCTGAAAACTACGCCGCGCTCTATCATCGACTGTTCGACCTCTCCGACGATGAATTCGGGATTGAATCACCCAAAGCTCCCAGAATTCCGTCGCCGGTGCTACTCGGGCAGACGATCGCTTTGGACCTCAAAGGGACGTGGTGGTCGCGCTGGTGGCACAAGCGCCGGGGCTTCCGTAATTTCGCGACCGATTTCGCCGAGATGATCAAAGCGGAAACCGATCCGATCGTGGCGAGTCTTCGTGGACCTCACGCGGATTCGATCCGCGAAGCGTCGATCAAGACCCTGAACGAATTTCTTGCCGAACAACGCAGCATTCTGACGCGCGTCGCGACCGAAGCTGAATCCGAGCCGGGAAGCGTCAGCGAAATGCTTGACGAGAATGGCGCATCAGCCAAGCGCGCCGAACTGAAGAAGACGCTGGCGACGTTGACCGAGATCGCGGCATAGCGAGGACGAGTGACATGATCACCGACAATTCAGAGAACGAACTCCCGTTCCAAGAGAAGGAGAACGATCTCCCGCTTCAGGAGCAGGAGCCCGAACCAAGCGAACCGGTGGCTCAGCCTCTCAGGCTCGAAAAGGAGATGGTAGCTACCAAGCCGGTAGCCGCGGGTCCGCGACGTCCCAGACTTTGTCTGATGGGTGAATTCAGCGCCGGCAAAAGCACGCTTTCGAACTTCCTCATCGGTGCATCGGCCCTTCCGGTCAACGTCACCGCGACGCAACTGCCTCCGGTCTGGATATCGCATGGCGACGAGACCCCCTTCCGCGTCGATCTGGACGGTGGTGAATACGATATAGATCTGAACAAACTGAGCGAAGTCTCAGTCGACGACACCAGCCACATTCGAATCTTTCGCGATTCGCCGTTGCTGGAAAACTGCGATCTGATCGACATGCCGGGAATTTCGGACCCGAACATGGCCCCCGAAGTGTGGCAGCGCGTCGTTCATCATGCCGATGCCGTGATCTGGTGCACCCACGCAACTCAGGCCTGGCGCCAAAGCGAGGCCGCCGTCTGGTCGATGATGACACCCGCCCTCTATCAAAAGAGCTTCCTGCTGCTGACGCGGATGGACAAGATCCTATCCGACCGTGACCGCATGCGGGTTATCAAGCGTGTCGGCCGTGAAACCGATGGACTGTTCCGCGAGATTTTTCCGATTTCCCTGACCAAGGCGCTCAGCGCCGACGATGATCCCGAATTGCTCGATGAATGCGGCGCACAAGCCTTCACCACAGCCCTTGCAGAACTGCTGAGCGAGCTGAACGGCGATCAGGAAAAGGCCGCAACGTCCAACGCGCTCGACGCCCGACTTCGCGATGCGGCTGACATGCCGGTGCGCAACGTAATGCCGCAACGCATTCGCCCGCGCCGACTGGCAACGCGCACTTTGACCCGCAAGTCGCAATCGTCGACGCTTCTCGAAGATCCACAGCGAATTTGACCGCCGATTTCCGCACGTGAAATCATGCTCCACACGTGGCGGATTTCGCGTAGGGCTTGCACAGATGCTCTTGCCGAACCATTAAGGGTTAGTCACTTGGCTAGAGGCGCGGCTTCAAGTCGTGATTGCAGGCACGGGGCACTCCGATGGACGTGACAGAAGCACTTGATGGTTTAAGGGCGGAAGTGGAAGGCTGCGAGCTTGTAGCCTACGCCGATTTGTCGTCCCGGATGGTTCTGTCTGTCAGCGCCGCGACAAAATACGCTCAGGAAGACATGGATGTGCTGTCTCAATCCGCGGTCGCGCTGCTGGACGGTGCGCTGGCTGAAGGCGCACAGCCGCTGATCGGTGAAGACGATCAGTCAGCGGATCTGGCGATGACCCTCTCGGTCGAGGCGACCCGCATATTTCTGCGTGCGCCCGGCGATCTCACCGAAGCCCTCATTTGTGTCTGTGCGCCGTCAAGTGACCTGTCGAATATCGTCAATCGCGGTCGGGCAACCCTTGGCCGCATCATCGACCAATCGTGAGGCCGGAGCACACATTGAGCGATTTCTCCAGGCTGGAAGACAAACTGGCGAAGCTGCGGCAGCGCGAACGCGGTCACGGCGAGCGTCGGACTTTGCGCGGAACCACGCCCGACCTTCTGTTGGCAGCCATTGTCACCGAAATCGACGAAACCATTCTTCCCCGTCGGGTCACCTTCACAACGGCCTCGGGCAGCGCACTGCATCTGGCGGTCGCAAATCGCCGACTACAGGCCTTGCTGTCACCAGCGCCCGAAACGTCGGAAAATCTGGCGGATGTCGCGCTGAAAGATGCGCAGGATCCGAATGTCGCGATATTGCGTGAGGTGCTCGCAAAGATACTGTCCGACCAAACCGAATTGATCGTAACTTCGACACGGCAAACCAGTCCCGGCTTCCCGTCCGACGTGGGTGTCCCGTCCAACATACTCGTTCGCACGTGGAACCTGACCGAGACGGCGGAGGCTCCGGTAAGTGCCCAGGATGCGCTGAACGGCTTTTTGTCCGGCCTCGGCGATCGCGTGAAGGCCTGGCTGCTGATCAGCGGTGAAGAAGTCGTTGCCGAGCAGGGAGAGTCGGAATTCCTGTCGGAAATGGCCGAGCAGGCCGCGCTTTTTCTGGACGGCTACTTTGCCAAGCGCGAGTTGCTTTTTTCAAAGGAACCCGGCCCCTGTGCGGTCGCGATTGCACCCTCCGGCACCAATGGAACTGCTGCCCTGTATCTGGATATCGGCGATCAGTCGGCATTTATCGCAGTATCGACCGAGAACCTTCCGGCACTCGCTACGGATTGGCAGAAAGTGGCACTTTCCCTCGGTTAAGCCTGCCTCTGCACGAATATTTCGTCCACGCTCGTCGGCACTTAGCCTTTCAGCATTCCCTCACTCCAAGCGCATTGCACCGCAGGACGTTGCTCCATCGCCGCCTTGAAAGCTGCGATCCTGGGGAAGTTTCCAATCTCGACACCATCGCCCTTCAACCAGCAGGTGACGACGTAGAAATAGGGATCGGCGAGCGTCAGATGGTCACCGAATAGGAACGGCAACTGCAATATTTCCTCAAAATATTCGCAAGACGCAGACATCGTTTCTGGCACTTTCGCCCGCATGTCCGCCCAGGAACTTTCGGAATCCGCCCAGCGCGCACTCCGCATTTTGTGGGCGTGATTGGGATGCATCGTCGATGCGATGTAATACATGACCTCCCGCATTCGGGCAGCATGAAGCGGATCGTTCGGGACCAGCCCCGGAACTGCGGTCGCAGCCAGATACTCAAGGATCGCCCCGGCCTCGGTCAGAATGCCTTCTGGCGTCGCAAGCGCCGGCACGCGTCCCTTGGGGTTGAGCGATCTAAATGCAGCTTTAGTCTGCTCACCGCTCGCAAAGTCGATGCGCACATTTTCGTAGTGCACCCCGCCTTCGTTCAATGTGATTGCCACCGCGATGGAAATAGTGTTGGGCGCCCAATATAGTTTCAGCATGTCAACCTCTCCTTAGTAGGCTTGCTCGTGGCACGATGTTCGCGGCTTTCCCTTCGGAGCAGTCCTGAATGTATCCGGCTTAGCGAATTCGCGGTCGGAATACCAAAATCAATCGTTCGCCCCAGTATGAAAAAAGTTGCGCCGGGAAATGCTCAGCGAGTGTCGCGTCTGAGACGTTTCGCCCGCAACGCGCGTGGTCTACACTTCGCTTGAGATCCGGGAGAACGCACCATGTCCGAAAATATCCGCTTCACGCTGGACGGCAAAGAAGTCGAGGCCAGCAAGGGCGAGACCATCTGGGCAGTCGCCAAGCGACTAGGCACGACGATTCCGCATCTCTGCCACAAGGACGCGCCCGGATATCGCGCTGACGGCAACTGTCGTGCGTGCATGGTCGCGATTGACGGCGAACGCGTGCTGGCTGCGTCGTGTATCCGCGAGCCAAGCGCGGGCATGAACGTATCAAGTCAGGGCGCGCGCGAAACCAAAGCCCGCGCGATGGTGATGGAGTTGCTCGTCGCCGATCAGCCCGCCCGCGAAAGCGCCCACGACATATCCAGTCATTTCTGGGCTATGGCGGATGGGCAGGATGTGGCCACCAGCCGGTTTCCCGCGTTCGAAAAACAGCATGTGCCGCTGCTCGACAGCAGTCACGTCGCGATGTCCGTCAACCTCGACGCCTGCATCCAATGCAATCTCTGCGTCCGCGCCTGCCGTGAAGTTCAGGTCAACGACGTCATCGGAATGGCGGGCCGTGGTCACGCCACCTTCCCGGTATTCGATATCGACGATCCGATGGGCGCCTCGACCTGCGTTGCCTGCGGCGAGTGCGTTCAGGCCTGCCCGACAGGTGCCCTGATGCCTGCCAACGTTCTGGACACATCACAAGTAGGCGACAGCGCCGATTACGATTCCGAGGTCGAAAGCGTCTGCCCCTTCTGCGGCGTCGGCTGCCAGATTTCGCTGAAAGTCAAAGACGGCCGCGTGAAATATGTCGATGGCATCAATGGCCCCGCAAACGAGGGCCGCCTGTGCGTCAAGGGCCGGTTCGGCTTCGACTACATCCACCACGATCACAGGCTGACCAAACCATTGATCCGACGCACCGACGCGCCAGCCAAGGGTTTGAACGTCGATCCCGGCAACTGGCAAACCCATTTCCGGGAAGCCACATGGGAAGAGGCGCTCGATTTCGCGGCGAATGGCCTCAAGGGACGCGGTCGCGAAGTTGCCGGCTTCGGCAGCGCAAAATGCACCAACGAGGAAGCCTACCTGTTTCAGAAACTGATCCGTCAGGGCTTTGGCCACACCAACGTCGATCACTGCACGCGGCTGTGCCACGCTTCGTCGGTCGCGGCCCTTATGGAAAACGTCGGCAGCGGTGCCGTCACGGCGACCTTCAACGAGATTAAGCACTCCGACGTTGCCATCGTGATCGGAGCGAACCCGGTCGAAAACCACCCCGTGGCGGCAACCTATTTCAAGCAGTTCACCAAGCGCGGCGGCAAGCTGATCGTGATGGACCCGCGCGGCGTCGGACTGCGCCGTTATGCGACCCACATGCTTCAATTCCGTCCGGGCGCCGACGTGGCGATGCTGAACGCGATCATGGCGACAATCGTGCAAGAGGGTCTTTACGATCAGCAATACATCGACGCCTACACTGAAAACTGGGAGGCCGAAAAAGCCCATCTGAAGGATTTCGCGCCCGAGAAGATGCAGGACATCTGCGGCATTCCCGCCGAAACGCTCCGCGCCGTGGCCCGCGAATTCGCGACTGCAAGGGCGGGCATGATCTTCTGGGGGATGGGCATCAGCCAGCACATCCACGGCACCGACAACTCGCGGTGCCTGATCTCGCTGGCGCTGATGTGCGGCCATGTCGGACGACCCGGAACCGGCCTGCACCCGTTGCGCGGTCAGAACAACGTGCAGGGCGCGTCCGATGCCGGTCTCGTGCCCATGTTCCTGCCTGACTACCAAAGCGTCACCGACGACGGCGTGCGCTCGGCGTTTACCGAGGTCTGGGGCTCGGGCGATTTCAGTGCCGAAAAGGGCCTGACCGTGACCGAGATCATGGATGCCGTCCACGACGGCGACATCAAGGCGATGTATATTCTCGGAGAGAATCCGGCGATGTCCGATCCGGACGTCGATCACGCCCGCGATGCGCTGGCCAAGCTCGATCACCTCGTCGTTCAGGATATTTTTCTGACCGAAACCGCGAACTACGCCGATGTGATCTTGCCTGCGTCCGCCTTCGCCGAAAAGACCGGCACCGTCACCAACACCAACCGCCAGGTCCAGATGGGCCGACCCGCGCTGTTGCCTCCGGGTGAAGCCCGCGAAGACTGGTGGATCACGACCGAACTCGCGAAGCGGTGCGGCCTTGACTGGAATTACACCCACCCCTCTGAGGTTTTCGGCGAAATGAAGCGCAACATGCGGTCGCTCGAAAACATCACCTGGGACCGGTTGATGCGCGAAAACGCGGTGACCTATCCCTCGCTTTCACCGCAAGATCCGGGGCAGGCAATCGTTTTTGGCGACGGCTTCCCGCGTCGTGATGGCCGCGCCAAATTCACTCCCGCCAGCGTCATCGCGCCGGACGAGATACCCGATGCCGATTACCCGATGATCCTGACCACCGGCCGGCAACTCGAACATTGGCACACCGGCTCGATGACCCGCCGCTCGAAAGTGCTCGACGCCGTAGAGCCCGAGGCGAACTGCTCGCTCAATCCGAAAACGCTCCGCCACCTCGGCGTCCCGCCCGGTGGCCGCGTCCGCCTGACCACGCGTCGCGGTTCAATCGAGCTTATGGCCCGTGCGGATCGGGCCATAGCCGAGGATATGGTTTTCGTGCCTTTTGCCTTTGTCGAGGCTGCGGCGAACGTCCTGACCAACCCGGCGCTCGACCCCTACGGGAAAATACCGGAATTCAAGTTCGCAGCCGTCAAGGTCGAGGCTATCGACGCGTCGATTGCAGCGGAATAGGTCTCAGGGCCTCGGCTTGGGATCTGCATCCCCTTCGGCGCGCCGCCATTGAATGAGATGTTCGGGCACCCCCGCCCGATGGGACAAAATATCGCCCATCAGCGGCCAGTTGTCTTTGGGCGCATTTCCCGGTTTCGCCTCACGCGACACCGATAGCCCGATCCAGTCATCGACAGTGCTCATCGCCAGATTCTACGCCAAAACCGCTAAGAAATCACGCCGGACAAGCGGCCGATAATGGTAAGATGCGTTTCGCCATACCGGCGTCTGTCCAACAGCACAAATCCTTCCGGAACCTGCTGCGGCGACGCCTCCTCCCAAACCACAACCGCCTGATCGGCGATCCACCCACCGGCCAACGCAGATTTCAAGGCCGATGCACCCAAATCTTTTCCGTAAGGAGGATCAAGAAAGGCGAGCGTTGCGGCATCCGCGGAATTTGCCGCCAACCGTGTCGCATCCAGCCCGACGACCCGCGTCACTCCCTCGCCTTTCGCTTTCGCGATGTTGGCGGCCAGGATTCGGCCCGCGATCCGTCCGCTTTCCACAAACGTGACGTGTCGCGCGCCTCGGCTCAACGCCTCCAGGCCCAATGCCCCGGTGCCGGCAAACAAATCGAGCACGACCGCGTCGGAAATCGGGTCGCCATAATTCCCATGCGCCAGCAAGTTGAAGATGCTTTCGCGCACCCGGTCCGATGTCGGTCTGAGATGCGCGGCGGAATCGCCTTTCCCGACCGATGCCAGCGCCATCCCGCGCAATCTTCCGGCTATGATCCTCACGCCTTCAAAAGCGCCTTGAGGTTGGTCTCGGGATCGGAAATTTCGGCTGTATCCGGGGATTTTCCCATCTCTATCAATCGCTTGCCGACCATGTAGTCGCGCGGCGCGTTGATGGCATCGACGGCAATCAGCTTGTCACCCGCAAAGTACCAGTGGCTCCGCCCGTCGCCGATTTTTCGCGAAATGATGCTGTCGTAACCAGTGCTGAGACCCGCAATCTGCAATTTCAGATCATACTGATCCGACCAGAACCAGGGCTGCGGAACATAGGATATTTCGGCCCCCAGCATGTTGGCGGCAACCGTTTCGGCGTGGTCGATGGCGTGCCCGACGCTCTCCAGCCGAAGCCGCTGATCGCCAAGCGGAAACGACGCGCAATCCCCGGCAGCCCACACATCCTTGACCGACGTTCGCCCCAAAACATCCACCGCAATACCGTTGTCACAGTCGATCCTGGCGGCAACGGCAAGCCGTGTGTCGGGACGGATACCGGCACCCACGATGACGAAATCCACGTCGATCTTGCTTGCGTCCGTCAGGCTCGCCGAAATCACCCGGCCCTCGTCGCCGTGCAGTTCAACAAGGCCAACACCTTCCCGGATCTCAACGCCGTGGGTCAGATGCTCGCTGCGGATCACATCCGCCGTTTCCGACGCGGCAACCCGTCCAAGGATACGCTCTGTCATTTCGACCAGTGTCACGTTCAGCCCAAGCTTTGCCGCGACCGCCGCCGCCTCCAGCCCGATATAGCCGCCACCGACGACAAGCACCCGCGCGCCGCGACTGAAACGTGGCGACATCTGATCGACATCAGCAAGGGTCCGCACTGTGAAAACGCCGTCCAGATCGCCCCCGATCGAAGTCGGCAGCCGGTTCGGTATCGACCCGGTCGTCAGCGCAAGTTGTTCGTATCCGATGATCTCGCCGCCACAACTGAAGGTCTTGGCGCTCGCATCAATGTCCGAAACCGGAACCCCCAGCCTAAGGGCAATCCCTTGGTCGGAGTAATAGCTTTCCGGTCGCAAATAGAGCCTCTCTTCGCTCATCTCGCCCAGCAGATACGCCTTTGAAAGCGGCGGGCGTTGGTAGGGCGGCACAGGCTCCGCCCCGATCAATGTCAACTCGCCCTCGTAACCAAGCACCCGCAATTTGGCGACAAGCGAAGCACCCGCCTGCCCGCCGCCGACGACAATAATTCCTGACATCGGCAAATCCTTCTGGCTTGGCTCGTCCAAGGACTTATATCGTTCCCGAATACTTACGCAAACGCATGGAAAGGCGCAAAGATGGTAATTGAAGTCGGCGACAGGCTACCTTCGGCAAAGCTTCTGCACAAAGGCGAAGACGGGGTTGAAGAGGTCGATCTGCGCGAGCGGCTGGCCGGGCGGAAGGTCGTTCTGTTCGGACTGCCCGGCGCCTACACGTCGACCTGCACCTCGGCGCACCTGCCAAGCTTCATTCGCACCATCGACAAGTTCGGTGAAAAAGGCATCGACGAGGTTATCTGTTTTGCCGTCAACGACGTTCACGTGATGGCGCATTGGGGCCAAACGACAGGTGCCACGGACGCCGGAATTACCATGCTCGCGGACTGGGATTCGTCTTTCACGAAATCCCTCGGTCTTGAATATTCCGCTCCGCCTGTCGGTTTTAAGGACAGATGCCGACGCTGCGCCATGATCGCCGACGATGGCGTCGTCACAATCCTCCAGATCGAAGAGGAACGCGGCGTTTGCGTCATGACGGCCGGCGAAACGCTTCTTGAGATGGTTTAGGCCGTTTCGGCTTCGGGGTGGTATTCGTAAACCGTTTGCGTCGGGAACGGAATGTCGATGCCGCCCTCGTCAAACGCTTCTTTTACCGCGCGCTTCATATCGGCCTGATACACGAAATAATCGGCCGAATTGACCCAGACCCGCACCAGAAAATCGACCGAGCTGTCATTGAGATTATTGACCTGGATAAACGGCGTCGGCTCGTCCCTGGATCGCGGATCGCTCATGATCGTGTCGCGGATGATCTGCTCGGCCTTCGCCAAATTCGTGCCATAGCTGACGCCAAACGTCCATTCAGCACGCCGCGTGTCGTAGACCGAGTAATTCTTGATCGTGTTCGACCAGATCTGGGTATTCGGGATGATGATCTGCACATTGTCGAGCGTTGCAAGCTCTGTCGTGAAGATCGAGATGTCCTTAACGGTTCCCATCTCGCCATTCACCACAATCAGATCGCCCATCTTGATTGGCCGAAAGACCACCAGCATGACGCCCGACGCAATGCCGCCAAGAACCCCTTGAAGCGCAAGGCCGATAGCCAGACCCGCCGCACCGAGAAGCGCGATCAGCGAGGCTGTCTGAAAGCCGAACTGCTGCAGGACGAAGATGATCGTCAGGGCAAGGATGGCATAGCGCGCAAGGTTTCCAAGGAAACTGCCCATCGTCTGGTCGAAATGGCGTGACCGGTCGGTCAGACGCATGATCCGCCGTTTTATCCATCCCGCGACGAAAAACCCGACGATCAGAATGACGGCCGCAAGCGTCACTTGCCCGACGACACCAAGCAGGAAATCCAGCGTCAGAAAATCGCCGACAGTCATACCGGAAGCGATCTCGAAGTTCATGAGTTGCTCAAGCGTCTCCATCAGACCAGGCCATCCATTTTCTTCGCCAACTTCACGTCGAGCGCCGACAATCCGTCGGCATCATGGGTCGTCAAAGTCACGTCGACGGTTTTGTAGACATTCGACCATTCCGGGTGATGGTTCATCTTTTCGGCCAGAATCGCCACTTTGGTCATGAATCCGAACGCCTCGACGAAGTTCTTGAAGACGAACGACTTCCGGATCGCATCGCGTTCGTCGACAAGTTGCCATCCGGCCCCCGTCAGCGCGGGCATGAATTCCGAGCGCTCTGATGCGGTTAATTTCTCGGTCATGTCGGCTCCTCGGTTATCCTGCGAAAAGGGCCATAACTGGTCAGCACCTCGATGTCACCCTCGACCGCCTCGCGTTCGGCATCCAGATAATCGGCGACGGCATTTGAAAACCCTGGGTCCGCCATCCAGTGAAGCGAATGAATCTCCACCGGCAGATAACCACGCGCCAGCTTGTGCTCGCCCTGCGCCCCCGCTTCGACCCGCTGCAATCCGTGCTCGATCGCATAGTCGATGGCCTGATAATAACAAACCTCGAAATGCAGGCAGGCGTGGTGCTCGATCGCCCCCCAATAGCGTCCAAAAAGCGTATCGCGGCCAATGAAATTCAGCGCGCCTGCCACCGGACGCCCCTCGCGCATCGCAAAAACCAACAGCAAGTCGTCACGCAGGGTCTGCTGGGCGCAATCAAAGAACGCCCGCGTCAGATAAGGCGTCCCCCATTTCCTCGCGCCGGTGTCCTGATAGAAGTGCCAGAAGGCGTCCCAATGCTCGGGCAGGATTTCGTCGCCTGTCAGCCGGATGATGTCACCGCCAAAACTTTGCGCCGTCGCGCGTTCCTTGCGGATTGTCTTGCGCTTGCGCGATGACAGCGCCGCAAGAAAGGCGTCGAAGCTGGCATAGTCCGGATTGGTCCAGTGATATTGCTGGGTGATCCTGTGCAGCAATCCCAACTCGGCCCCGCGCCGCGCTTCGTCTTCTGTGCAGAACGTCGCGTGGAACGAACTCAGGCGGTTCTCAGTCGCAAGGTGCAGCGCCCCCTGAACCAGCGCCGCCATCCCCCGCGATTCCGCGCCCGGTTGGGTCAGAAAGCGTCGGCCCGTCGCCGGAGTGAACGGAACCGCGATCTGCAATTTCGGATAATAGCGCCCGCCAGCGCGTTCCCAGGCGTGGGCCCAGTTGTGATCGAAGATATACTCGCCCTGGCTGTGCCCCTTGGCGTAAAGCGGCGCGACGGCCACCACGCCATCGCCGTCTCGTGCAACCAGATAACGCGGTTGCCAACCGGTGCCGGTGCCAACCGATCCGCTGTCTTCCAGCGCCTTCAGGAATCGCCACGTCGTGAACGGATCAATCGGCCGCCCATCATCGGCGGTCTCGGGGCAGGCACAGGCGTCCCATTCCTCGGGCGCAATGTCGTTCAACGTGCCAAGCACGGCAATTTCGATGTCGGGCGAAGTCATGGGATATTCCGAAGTCCGACGTTAAAC
>JBBKWG010000003.1:0-26163 GCA_037968835.1 Paracoccaceae bacterium | reverse complement strand
GCCGGAACCGGATCGGAGGTCGGTCGGGCTTCGGTCATCACCAATTCGGAAACTCACGAGAAGAAGATCATCTTCCACCCGAAGATGCTGCCGTCGGTCGTAATTTGCGATCCGGAGCTTACGGTCGGGATGCCGAAGTTCATCACCGCCGGGACCGGGCTTGATGCTTTCGCGCATTGTGTGGAGGCCTATTCCAGCCCGCATTATCACCCGATGAGCCAGGGCATCGCGCTTGAAGGGCTGCGTCTGGTCAAGAACTATCTGCCCCGTGCCTATGCGGACGGTTCCGACATAGAGGCACGCGCCAACATGATGAGTGCCGCTGCCATGGGGGCGACCGCGTTCCAGAAAGGACTTGGTGCGATCCATGCGCTGTCGCATCCGATCGGCGCGCATCACCACACCCATCACGGGACGACGAATGCAGTCTGTATGCCGGAGGTTCTGAAGTTCAATGCCGACGCCATTCGCGACCGGTTCGATCTGGTCGCGGCCTATCTGGGCATCGACGGCGGTTTCGACGGGTTCCGCGAGTTTGTCGATGATTTCAACGCAAGTTTCGCAATTCCGACGCGGCTGAGCGGTCTTGGAGTGAAAGATCCGGAAATCGACAGGCTTGTCAAAGACGCACTGAACGATCCCTCGACAGGTGGAAATCCGGTCGAAATGACAAAAGAGAATACGCGTCGCCTGTTCGAGGCTATTCTGTGATCGACAGGCAAAGTCTGTCACCCAGATTTCACGAAATTCGATCAGAAGAAACGAATGTAATCAATACCAAGGGAGAAACGACATGATTACCAAATTACATATGTCCAGTGTGCTGGCCGCGCTGGTGCTTGCGGCCCCCGCCCACGCGGAAACTCTGCGGCTTTTGACATGGGGCGGTTACGCGCCCGACTCGGTCATCGACCTGTTCGAGGAAAAGACCGGGAATACCGTCGAAGTGACGCTTTCCAACAACGAGGAAATGATCGCCAAGTTGCGCGCGACGGGCGGCGGCGGTTTCGACCTTGTTCAACCCAGCCAGGACCGGATCGCCGGGCCGCAGGAAGAGTTCGGCATCTACAAACCGATGGACATGAGCCAGATCGACAGCGCGCTGTTCATTCCCTCGATGCTCGCAGCGACTTCCCTGAACACCACCGTCGACGGCGAAGTCTACGGCGTTCCGCACGTCTGGGGCACCTCGGGTCTGATCGTTAACAAGGCAGAGGCGGGCGACGTTGCCAACTACACCGACCTTTGCAACGAGTCGTTGGCCGGCAAGGTGACCTATCGCCTGAAGCGCCCGACGCTGATCGGTTTCGCGTTCGCAATGGGTCTCGATCCATTCGCAGCCTACAATGACGAGGCGGCGTATCAGGCGATCCTCGATCAGGTCGAAGCCAAGCTGACCGAGTGCAAGCCGATCGTTAAGGCCTATTGGTCTGGCGGCGACGAGTTGTTGAACCTGATGCGGTCGGGTGAAACCGTGGCGGCGATGGCATGGGATACCGGTGGCTGGAAGTTGAACACCGACAACGCCGACATCACCTTTGTCGCCCCGACATCCGGGGCTTTGGGCTGGGTCGATACATTCGCTCTTCCCGCACAGGGTCGCGCCGACGCAGCCGCTTACGAGTGGATCAACTTCGTCATGCAACCCGAGATCGCTGCAATGATTACCGAAGAGGCGGGTAACTTCACCGCGTCGCAAGGGGCCGATGCGTTTGCGAACGACACGCTCAAGGCGCAGTTTCAGGCCAGTTTCCCAGCCGAGGCAATTGACAACATCCGCTGGTATCCGCCTGTTCCCGCCGGGATCGAGCAGCTTGAGGGTCCGGTTCTGGATCGTATCCAGGCCGCGAACTAGTCAGAACTCAGCAAGACTGAAAGGCGGTCCCGACGTGCGGGGCCGCCATTCGACATGAAAGTCCAGAACATGACACCCGATCTTGAATGCCGCGGCCTGACCAAGCGTTTCGACGAGGTCGTCGCGGTCGAGAACGTGGATTTCACCGTGCCTCCCGGCTCATTCTTTTCGATCCTCGGGCCATCGGGGTGTGGCAAGACGACGATCATGCGGATGATCGCGGGATTTCTGGAACCGACCAGCGGCGACATTCTGATCAAGGGCCGCTCGATGCTTGGGGTGCCGCCGAACAAGCGCCCTGTGAATATGGTGTTTCAACACCTCGCGCTTTTCCCAATGATGAACGTGGCCGAGAACATCGGCTATGGCTTGCGCCGTCAGGGCGTTGCGAAGGCCGAGATCCAACGTCGCGTCGGCGAAGTGCTGGAGCGCATTCATTTGCCCGGTGTCGGTAACCGCAAGGTTTCGGAACTGTCGGGCGGACAGCGCCAGCGGATTGCAATCGCGCGGTGCATGGTGCTGGAGCCGGATGTCCTGTTGCTGGACGAACCGCTTGGTGCGCTGGATCTGAAGCTGCGCGAAAGCATGAAGATCGAGTTGAAGGCGCTTCAGGCCGAATTCGACACGACTTTCGTTTATATTACCCACGATCAGGGCGAGGCTTTGGTGATGTCCGATGCCGTCGCCGTCATGAATGCGGGACGGTTCGAGCAGGTCGGCCCGCCGCGCGACCTTTACTATCGTCCGGCGACAGCGTTTGTCGCGGGTTTTGTTGGCGAAGCGACTCGTTGGAAAGGCCGCGTTGCCGAAGTGAATGGAAGCGGCCTGATCGTCCAGACCGACCGCGGTCTTTCGGTGTCGGCAAGCGGCAGCGGGCTGAAACAGGGCGATGCGGTCGAGGTCTTCGTGCGTCCCGAGGCGATCCGCCTCGCCCGCTCCGCCGATGGCGTGGCCGGGGATGCCAACCGATTGGGTGTGCGCGTCTCGTCCCTGCTATTCAACGGAGCAAACAGCCGTGTGCTGGTGCACGATCCGCAATCTGGTGGAGAGATCGACGTCGCCCTGCCCCAATCGACCGATTTCGCGGGCTTGGAGCAAGGTTCGGATGTTCATATCGGATGGGGCCGCGATCAGGCTCTGGCCTTCGCGGACGCAGGCAAATGAGCGCCAACCGGCTGGGCTTTTACCTGCTGCTTGCGCCCCTGGTGCTGTGGCTGGGCCTGCTCATCATCCTGCCGCATATCGACATGGCGCTGGTGTCGCTGCGCACGCGGGTTGGTCCGCGGCAATACGAGCCTAGCCTGGACAACTACGCGGTGTTCGTCACAGAGCCGCTTTACCTGTTCACCTTCGTGCGCACTGCGGTCATGTCGATTGTCGCAACGGCCATCACACTGATCATCGCCTTTCCGATCAGCTATTACATCGCCAAGATTGCGAAGGGTCGGCGGCAGGCGGTGCTGTTTCTGCTGTGCCTCATCCCGTTTTGGGTATCGGAATTGGTGCGCACGTTCGGGTGGATCATCCTGTTGCGCGAAACCGGCGTAATCAGCGGGTTCCTGCAATGGACCGGGCTTTCGGATCAGCCGGTCGAGATGCTTTATAACGACGCGGCCATGATGCTGGGTCTCGTCTATACGTCCATGCTGTTCATGGTCGTGCCGCTGACCACGACGCTGGAGAGCCTGGACGACGCGGTGATCGAGGCCGGCTATGACCTCGGCGGATCGGGCGGCAGCGTTCTGCGCGAAATCGTCATTCCGCACGCGATGCCGGGGATCGTGTCGGGGTGCATCGTCGTGTTCATGCTGAGCCTCGGCAATTACCTGACGCCGACGATGCTGGGCGGCAAGGACAGTTTGTGGTTCACGCAACTGATATATTCGCAGTTCATCGTCCGGTTTAACTGGGAATTGGGCGCGGCGTTCGGATTTTGCCTGCTGTTCGCATCCTCTTTCATCGTCTGGGGGATGTTGCGGCTTTCAGGTCAAACGCTTGAGCGCACGATGGGGGATGGCAGATGATCCCGTCGATTCCGCAGCCCCTGGCCTTTCGCACCATCTATCTGGCCTATGTCGTCGTCTTTTTCCTGTGGTTGGCGCTGCCGCTTGTCACCGTTTCGGTGTTTGCGTTCAACGACAGCCTGTTTCCCGCACTGCCCTGGCAGGGTTTCACCTTGGATTGGTTTTTCGGAGACGAGCGTCCCAAGGTCGGTTTGTTCCACGAACGGCGCATTCTGGCGTCGATCTGGACGTCGACATTCGTCGCCTTTTTCGTCTCGGGATTGGCTATTGCCATCGGCACGACGAACGCGTTCCTTTTCAACCGCTATCAGTTTCGCGGCCGAGGTCTTGCCTACGTTCTCATGCTTTTGCCGCTGGTGGTTCCGGGCATTGTGCTGGGCATCTCGATCCTCGTCTTTTCAAGCCGAGTCGCTGGTGTCGTCGAAGCCACGACAGGGCTATACGCCGAGGCGCTGCGCCCCGGTCTGCTGCTTGTCATTCTCGGTCAGTTCTCGTTCATCACCACGATTGCGACGCTGGTGATTTCGGCACGTCTGATCAAGTTCGACCGCTCGCTTGAAGAAGCGGCGCTCAATCTCGGAGCCTCGCCGCTCACGGCCGTTCGCACCGTGACCATCCCCTACCTGTTGCCGGCGCTGGTCGGTGCGTTCGTCGTGTCGTTCCTGATGAGTTTCGAGAATTTCAACACGACGCTGATGCTTGTCGGATCGGACGCCCCCTTGACCATCACCATGTTCGATCGGCTGAAAGAGGGCTCGACGCCAGTGTTGAACGCGGTTTCGCTGCTGTTGATGATCGGGTCCGGTGTGCTTGCCCTGATCGTGATCAGCTTCCAGCGAAGGTGACGCAAGCGCGGTCGCCATTCTGCTAGGATTTCACTTTGTGCAACCACCAGGTGGCCCCGTCGAGGACCTGCACATTCGCAGCCTCTTCATTGTGAATTTTTTTCCAGAATCGCCGGTGTGTTCAGGAAAGTAGTTCCGATGACGCTTTACTTCCGGCCATTCAATGTTTGAAGATAGGAGCAGAAAAAAATACCAACAGGAGAGGAAGATAAAGATGTTACCTAAACTTAGTCTGGCTACCGGCCTGCTGCTTGCGGCATTTGGTGCCTCGGCGGTTTCGGCCCAGTCACTGGTCTATTGTTCCGAAGGTTCTCCGGAAGGATTCGACCCGGCGCTATTCACTTCGGGAACGACGTTCGACGCCTCGAGCCACCCGATCTACAACCAGTTGGTCGAGTTCAAAGTCGGCACAACCGAAGTCATTCCGGGACTAGCCGAAAGCTGGGAAGTTTCCGAAGACGGCAAAACCGTGACGTTCAAGCTGCGTCAGGGCGTCAAGTTCCATTCCAACGACCAGTTCACGCCGACCCGCGACTTCAACGCCGACGACGTGATCTTCAGCTTTGACCGTCAAGGCAACGAAGCGAACCCATATTTCACCGTTTCCGGTGGCACCTGGGAATACTATGGCAGCATGTCGATGCCCGATCTTGTGGAAAGCATCGAGAAAACCGACGACTACACCGTCGTGTTCAATCTGACCCGACCCGAAGCGCCGATTATCGCCAACATGGCGATGGATTTCGCTTCGATCGTGTCGAAAGAATATGCTGACGCGATGATGGATGCGGGAACGCCAGAGATGTTGAACCAGGCGCCGATCGGCACCGGGCCATTCGCTTTCCAAGCCTATCAGAAAGACGCCGTGATCCGGTATCTGCGCAATGACGACTACTGGGGTGATCCGGCAAAAGTCGAATCGCTGATCTTCGCGATCACGCCGGATGCATCGGTGCGTTACCAGAAGGTTCAGGCGGGCGAATGCCACGTGACGGCATATCCAAACCCGGCTGACGTGCAGGCGATGAAGGATGATCCGAACATCGTTGTCATGGAGCAGGAAGGTCTGAACGTCGGTTATCTGGCCTACAACGCGCTGGTGGCGCCGTTCGACAATCCAAAGGTTCGCAAGGCGCTCAACATGGCGATCGACAAGCAGGCGATTATCGACGTGGTGTTCCAGGGCACCGGCCAGATCGCCAAGAACCCGATCCCGCCGACAATGTGGTCCTACAACGAAGCGGTTGAGGACGATGCCTACGATCCGGAGGCCGCAAAGGCGATGCTGGAAGCCGAAGGCGTCAGCGATCTCAACATGAAAATCTGGGCGATGCCGGTGCAGCGTCCGTATAACCCGAACGCGCGGCGCATGGCGGAACTCATGCAGGAAGACTTCGCCAAGATCGGCGTGACGGTCGAGATCGTGTCCTACGAGTGGGGCGAGTATCTTTCGCGCAGCCGTGCGCTTGATCGTGACGGTGCAGTTCTTCTTGGCTGGACCGGCGACAATGGTGATCCGGACAACTTCCTGGCTGTTCTTCTGGGCTGTGACGGTCTTGAGAACTCGAATCGCGCCAACTGGTGCTATCAGCCTTTCGAGGACCTGATCCAACAAGCCAAGGTGCTTCCGACCCAGGCCGAGCGTCAACCGCTTTACGAAGAAGCGCAGGTGATCTTCAAGGACCAGGCTCCTTGGGCAACCATCGCGCATTCGGTCGTCTACATGACCATGCGTCCCGAAGTTGAGGGTTACGTTGTGCACCCGCTTGGTGGCCACATCTTCAACCAGGTTGGTCTTTCGCAGTAATTGATCGTCGACAACGGGGGCGGCACTGCGCGTGCCGCCCCCAACTATCATCTGACCCTGAATTTCTGGACAGGATCCACGTGGCACAATCACTGAGTGAGCGCTTGTCCGAATACGCCGCAGTTGCGGCAGAACTTGGCGTCGACGCGGTTGCTCTGGTTCCGGGACCCAACTTCACCCGCGCAATCCAACGAATTTTCATGAGTCTCGAACGGCCTTTCCTGCTGGTGATACCGGCCGATCGGCCTGCCGCCGCACTTGTGCCCAATCTCGAACTGCGAAGCTGGGATCTTGTCGGCTTTGAGGGGGCTGTATTCGACTGGCGCGATCAAGATGGCTACGACGCTGCCTTCGGCGAACTTTGCGCTCATCTCGACATCAAGTCGCTGGCCGTCGAGGGTCAAGTCATGCGGGTCTTTGTGCATCACGCGTTCAAGCGCGCCCAGCCAGACCTGAGGATTGTCGACGCCGAACGGGAAATATCTGCATTGCGGATGGTGAAAACGTCCGACGACATTGCCGCAATGCAACGGGCCATCGACATTTCCGAACGCGCGCTGGAGCGAACGATTGCAACGGTCCGGCTTGGCCAGACCGAGAAAGAAATCGAACAGGCCCTGATCCAGATGCTGTTTGCCGAGGGGGCCGAAGATCAGGCGTTTTACCCCATCGTGGCCGCCGGCGACGGCACGGCCAGACCGCACGCGAAAGCACGCGCCGACTACAAGGTGCAAGCAGGCGATGCCCTGATGTTCGATTTTGGCGCAAGGAAAGATGGTTTTGCTGCCGATATCACGCGTACCGTGTTCCTCGATCACGCCAACGACGAAGCACAGGAGGTGTATGACACCGTTCTGCGCGCCAATCTGATGGGTTTCCGCGTGACCCGTGCTGGCGTCACCGCGCACCAGATCGACGACGCCGTCATCGGTGTGCTTGAAGCGTCGCGCTTTAGCGATCGCATCCGCACCAAGACGGGCCACGGTCTTGGCCGCGACGTCCATGAAGCGCCTTACATTATGCGGGGCAACGACATGGCGCTGCCCGCCGGAACCGTTTTCACGAACGAACCTGGCCTCTACGAAATCGACAATTTCGGTGTTCGCATCGAGGACGACATTCTTGTGACCGAGGACGGGTGCAGGTCGCTGACCCAATTTCCCAAGGAGCTGACGGTGCTGTCGTGCTGAACTTTTTCCTGAGCCGTCTGCTGACCTTCGTGCCGACCTTCATCGGTGTGACGCTGATCTCGTTCGCCTTCATCCGCGTGCTGCCCGGCGATCCGATCATCGTCATGGCCGGAGAGCGCGGATTGACGCAGGAACGCTATGCAGAACTCGAAGCGCAATTCGGGTTCGACCGGCCGATAATCGTCCAGTTCTGGGAGTATCTGACCGGCGTTCTGCAAGGCGATCTGGGATCGTCTTTCGTCACCAAAAAACCCGTCTGGGACGAATTCTTCACCCTCTTCCCGGCGACTTTGGAGCTTTCGATCTGCGCCATGATCTTCGCGGTCGTCCTTGGCCTGCCCGCAGGTGTGATCGCCGCCGTAAACCGGGGTAAATTAGCCGACCGTGCGTTGATGTCGACCGCTCTGATCGGCTATTCGATGCCGATTTTCTGGTGGGCGCTGCTGCTGATCATCGTTTTCTCGGGAAACCTGCAATGGACACCGGTTTCGGGACGCATTGATCTGATTTACTATTTCCCCGACCCCACCGGTTTCATGTTGATCGACAGCGTGAATTCCGGTCAGAAGGGAGCGTTTGTCTCGGCCGTTCGTCACCTGATATTGCCCACCATTGTCCTTGGCACGATCCCACTGGCCGTCATTGCGCGACAGACGCGTTCGGCGATGCTGGAGGTGCTTGGCGAGGATTATATCCGGACGGCACGCGCCAAAGGGCTGTCGCCGGGGCGGATCAACGGCATCCATGCGCTTAGAAACGCTCTCATACCCGTCGTCACGGTTATCGGGTTGTCGGTTGGCACGCTGTTAGCTGGCGCAATTCTGACCGAAACGATCTTCAGTTGGCCGGGCATCGGGAAATGGATGGTCGATTCCATATTCCGGCGCGACTATCCGGTGGTTCAGGGCGGGCTGTTGCTGATCGCGGTGATGGTGATGGTCGTGAACCTTCTGGTCGACGTGCTTTATGGCGTCATAAATCCCAAGATCAGGAAACGATAATGGACGAGGCGCTTTCCGCAAGGCCAGAGATCGTCGAGGACCGGCCCGGTCGTCTGCGTGAATTTTGGTATTATTTCCGCGAGAATCGTGGCGCCGTCATCGGTCTTTACGTCTTTGCGGTTTTCGCATTTCTGGCGGTGTTCGGACCGTGGATCGCGCCGCACGACGCAACCGCGCAGTTCCGCTCGGCCACACTCTTGCCACCTGTCTGGCAGGAAGGCGGAAGCTGGAGCTTTCCGCTCGGCACCGATCCTCTGGGGCGGGACATGCTTTCGCGCCTGATCGTGGGCGCACGCTATTCGTTCTTCGTCGGGATCGTGGTTGTGACCGTCGCTGCATCGGGCGGAATCATCGTCGGCCTCATTTCCGGATTTGCGCCCAAGTGGGTCGATACCATCATCATGCGGATCATGGACATTATTCTTGCCTTTCCGTCGCTTCTGCTGGCGCTGGTGCTGGTGGCGATCCTTGGGCCCTCGCTGACCAATGCGATGATCGCCATCGCCATCGTTCTGCAACCCCACTACGTTCGCCTGACCCGCGCGAGTGTGCTTTCGGAAAAGCAGAAGGACTATGTCACCTCGGCCCGCGTGGCCGGAGCCGGAATGATGCGGTTGATGTTCGTCACGGTCCTGCCGAATTGCCTGGCGCCGATCATCGTGCAAGCGGCCCTGTCGTTTTCCACCGCCATCCTCGATGCCGCCGCCCTAGGGTTTCTTGGTATGGGTGCGCAGCCACCGACCCCTGAATGGGGCACGATGCTTGCCGAGGCGCGCGAATTCATCCTGCGTGCTTGGTGGGTGGTAACCTTCCCCGGCCTTGCGATCCTTGTGACGGTCCTTGCCATCAACCTCATGGGCGACGGCTTGCGCGACGCGCTCGATCCGAAGCTGAAGCGGAGTTGAGCCGATGACGTTGCTGCGCATCCGCAATCTCAGCGTCGATTTTGCCACCGCATCAGGCCAGTTCCGCGCCGTCGACGCTGTGGATCAGGATATCGACAACGGCGAGATTCTCGCCATCGTCGGCGAAAGCGGATCGGGTAAATCGGTGTCGATGCTCGCTGTCATGGGCCTGTTGCCGTGGACTGCGACCGTCACCGCCGACGAGATGTCGTTCGACGGTCAGGATCTGCTGCGGATGGAGAACCGGGCGCGACGACGCATTATCGGCAACGAAATGGCGATGATCTTCCAGGAGCCGATGTCGTCGCTGAACCCGTGTTTTCCGGTAGGCTGGCAGATCAAGGAAAGCCTGAAGGTGCATCTTGGACTTGATAGCGCAAAGCGGCAAGCCCGTGCGGTCGAATTGTTCGAGCAAGTCGGCATTCCCGATCCCGAGCGTCGGCTGTCGGCGTTCCCGCACCAGTTGTCGGGTGGCATGAACCAGCGCGTGATGATCGCCATCGCTATCGCCTGCAAACCGAAACTGCTGATTGCGGATGAACCGACGACAGCTCTGGACGTGACGATTCAGGCGCAGATTCTCGACCTGCTGGCCAGTCTGCGTGACGAGACCGGGATGGGGCTTGTCCTCATTACCCACGACATGGGCGTCGTCGCGGAAACCGCCGAGCGGGTGAGTGTTCAGTACGCCGGACAGAAGATCGAGGAGCAGCCTGTCGTTTCTCTGTTTGAAAGCCCGCATCATCCCTATACCGCCGCTCTTCTGGATGCCCTGCCCGAACGCGCAACCGACAGGCGACTGCCGACGATCCCCGGCGTAGTCCCCGGTCAGTTCGACCGTCCGGCAGGGTGCCTGTTCTCACCGCGGTGCCGGTTTGCGGACGCCAAATGCAAGGCGGAGCCACCACCACCGCTTGGGCCTGATCTTGGGTTGGCCAGATGCTTCTATCCGCTGAACACCGGCGAAAAGGTGGCGTCATGACCGCACCCGTTTTGACGGCCACGGCGCTTGAGCGTCACTACGACGTCGGTGGAGGGATTTTCCGCGCGCCTCAGGTTTTGCGCGCGGTGGCTGGCGTCGATTTCGAGCTTTATCCCGGCAAGACACTCGCCGTCGTCGGGGAAAGCGGCTGCGGGAAATCCACGTTGGCGCGCATGGTCACCATGATCGAAGAGCCGACGTCGGGGGAAATGACGATTGACGGCAAGGCGGTCGGACCGGAGGATTGGGCTTCGCTGCGCGAATCCGTTCAGATCGTGTTTCAGGACCCATACGGTTCGCTCAATCCGCGTCAACGGATCGGAGCGATCCTGCAAGAGCCGCTGGTCATAAACCGGCCCGACATGCCAAAGGCCGAACGCGAGGAAAAGGCGCGCGAAATGTTGCGGCTGGTTGGACTGCGGCCCGAGCACTTCGCACGCTATCCTCATATGTTCTCGGGCGGTCAGCGGCAGCGAATAGCCGTTGCCCGCGCGCTTATGCTCGGCCCGGACGTTCTGGTGCTTGACGAGCCGGTCTCGGCCCTCGATCTCTCGATCCAAAGCGCGATCCTGAACCTTCTGGTGGATTTGCAGGAACGTCTGCAACTCGCCTATCTGTTCATCAGCCACGATTTGAGTGTTGTGCGTCATGTCGCCGACGAAGTGATCGTGATGTATCTGGGTCGGGCGGTCGAAAAAGGTCCGAAACAAGCGGTTTTCGACAGTCCGCGTCATCCTTACACCAAGGCGCTTTTGTCGGCGACACCGCAGGCCGATCCGAAAGGCGTGAAGGAACGGATAAAGCTGGTCGGCGAATTGCCGTCGCCGCTGTCGATACCCGATGGCTGCCCGTTCGCGCCGCGCTGCTGGAAAGTGCAGGATCGGTGCCGGGTCGAGCGGCCCGAACTCACGGGCCGGGAGCACCGCGCGGCCTGCCACTTTCCGGAGAATGCGCCTTGATCCGCCGACATCCGTTGAAGTCGTCCGCATTGGCGCATAGATCCCGGGACGAGTAGAAATCGGCCCAGTCGAAAAGTGGTCCGGATAAAGTGGTGAAAAAACCCGTGAACATTGCAGCGACCAATACAGCATCTTCGGAAATCTATGATTATGACGCATCCGCCCATCATCCCGCTGTAACCGCGCTTTTGGCCGAGGGTGCGTCGTCTGCGGCGATTGAGCAGTTCCTGTCGACAAACGCATTTCCGCTGACAGAATCCGGAGCCGTGACATTTGCGTTTCATGGCCCGGCCGACCGCGTCGAGTTGCTGCGCTGGATCCACGGCGGCGCTGATCGGAGCCAGTTCGACAGGGTTCCGGAAACGTCGCTTTGGCTATTGCGACTTGCGGCGGAAAACGATGGCCGGTTCGAGTACAAGTTGAACATCGTCAGCAATAATCACGAGAACTGGACGCTGGATCCGTTGAACCCTGCCCGGGCGGGCGATCCGTTCGGCGAGAATTCGGTTTGTCGGACATGGGGCTACCGGCGCCCGGTCTGGAGCGAGCCGCGCGGCGCGCCTTCTGGCACAATCGAAAACATCGAAATTCACAGCCCCACCTTTGGCGAAACCCGAACCGAGCAGGTCTATTTGCCGGCCGGCTATTCGCCCGGTGTCGATCATCCGCTGGTGGTCATCCATGATGGCGCCGATTTCATGACCTACGCCGATCTTTCCGTTTCGCTCGACAATCTTATCGACGCTGGCGACATTCCACCTGCCCTGTTCGTCCTGATACAGACCGGCGACCGATTGGGGGAATACCCGAACGGGCGTCGCCATGCGCGCTATCTGGTGAACGAATTGTTGCCGCGAATAGCGGAGAGTTACGCGATATCGCCCGAGCCAGCCGACCGCATCCTGCTTGGGGCAAGCCTCGGGGCTGTTGCCTCGCTTGCCACGGCGTTCAGGTATCCCGGTGTGTTCGGCGGGCTCATCCTCAAATCCGGCTCGTTCATCCTGGATCGAGAGGCACTTGGCGATCGCGGGCATCCTGTCTTTCACCGGGTTGCGCGTCTGGTCAGCACATTCAAACGCGCGCCGAACCTTCCCGACACCCGCGCATTCATATCGACGGGTGAGCTTGAAGGGCTTGCGGACGAAAACCGCGCCCTCGCAAATTTCTTGCACACGCGGGGCGTGGATGTTCTGTTCAGAAGTGCATGGGACGGGCATCATTGGCACAACTGGCGCGATCAGTTGCGCGATGGGTTGATGTGGGTTTTGCGGCGAGACAATAAATAACAATGGCCTGCCCCCGGGGAGCGCCATGCAGGGGGAAGATTCATGACCGACAGAACCGTCAACATCGGACTTTCACTGGGTGCCGATATCTGTTGGCCGATCTGTTATGAGAGCCTTTTTGACGGATTGAAGCTCGACGGCATGAAGCTCAAGGGCAAAACGCACGATTTCACGTGCGAGCGGATAACGATCGAACCCTATAGCCTGCATCAGCCCGTCAAGTACGATGTCGTTATTGACAGGCTGACGCACTGGTATTCGGTCAGCCGGGAATGGATCAAAAAAGCGATCCTGATGAACGACCTCTACGTTTACAACAATCCATGGTCGCTGCAATCGAACGAAAAGCACACCAGCTATGCCGCGATGACGCGGCTTGGTCTGCCAGTCCCGGAAACCTGGATGCTGCCGCCGAAATCCTATGATCCGAGCGACGATCTGGAGGCGACGCTCAGCAAGTACGCGCGCATGTTCGATCTCGACGAGATCGGCGCGAAGATCGGGTATCCGTTCTTCATGAAGCCCTATCACGGAGGCGGATGGAAGGGCGTGACCAAGATCGACGATGCGGCGGCGTTACACCGCGCCTATGATGCCAGCGGAACCGATGTCATGAACCTTCAGGCCGCCGTCTTGCCGCATGACTGGTTCGTGCGGTGTGTCGGTCTGGGTCCGCAAATGCGCAAAGTGAATTACGATCCCGGCGCGCCCCTCCACGACCGCTATCGTATGGACATCAACTTTCTGCCCGACGAGGACCAGCGCATCCTCGAAGACATGACGATGACTATCAACGCGTTTTTCGGTTGGGATTTCAACTCCTGCGAGTCGCTCAGGCGTGATGGCATCTGGCACCCGATCGACTTTGCCAACGCCTGCCCCGACAGCCAGGTCACCTCGCTGCATTATCATTTTCCGTGGATGATCAAGGCCAACCTCAGGTGGTCGATCTTTTGTGCGGCCACCGATCGCCCGATGCGCAAGAACATGGACTGGGCGCCGTTCTACAAGATTGCCGACAAGGACATCTCGCCGCGCGAAAAACTGAGCGAATACGCAAAGATCGCGCACAAGCGGTTCGAGACCGAGAAGTTTCGCAATTTCTGCCGAAAGGAACTCGGCCATCTCGACGAACTGGCCTACGACTTCTTCGGATCGCCGGTGATGCGCGATGCGATCCATCAGAAAGTCAGCGCCCTGTTCCCGCCCCATGAGATCGAGGAGTTCACCGAATTCTTCTGGCAGCGCATTCAGCTTTGGCGCGAACAGGAAGGGCAGCACGGTGACAAAGACGGTTTCTAGGTGGTTCTCGCCGCGCTGTCAGACCGAGATCACGTTGGCGCGGTGGGGGCATTTCGGACAGCCCGTCCTGTTATTCCCGACAGCGGGCGGCGATGCCGAAGAAGCGGAGCGCATGCATCTGATCGCCGCAATCTGGCCGATGATCGAGGCGGGCAGGATCAAGGTCTATTGCTGCGACAGCGTGGCCGGGCGGGCACTGGCGTCAAAATCGGGAACGCCTCAGCACCAGTGCTGGCTGCTGAACCAGTTTCACGAATACGTCGCGCATGAAGTCGTGCCAGCGATCCGGACCGATTGCGACGACGACAGTATCGAGGTGGTCGCCACCGGCGCTTCGATCGGTGCGTTCAATGCGGTCGCCGTGGCGTGCCGTTATCCGCATCTTTTCCGCATGGCGATCGGGATGAGCGGGACCTACGATCTGGAGCGCCTGCTGGGTTTTCAGGGCACCGAGGACTATTATTTCTCCGCGCCACTGTCATTCCTGCCGAACCTCGCCGATGGGCCGCATCTGGAGAAATTGCGCCAGCGCTTCATTTTGATGCCAACCGGTCAGGGACGCTGGGAAAATCCTGGCGAGTCATGGCGCATGGCGGGCGTTTTAGGAGCCAAGGGCATTCCGAACCGCGTTGATCCCTGGGACGAGAACTTCGACCACGACTGGACAACGTGGCGCGACATGCTGCCGAAATACCTCGATGAACTGATCACTTAACGAAAGCCGATCCATGAACATACTCTTCATCGAACCTGCTTTCCCCGCAAATCAACGCCATTTCGTTCGAGCCCTGGCATCCATCGGAGCCAACGTCTACGGCATCGGCGAGCGGCCCTATGATTGGCTGAATGACGATACGAAAGGCTGGCTCGCGGGCTATCAGCAGATCCAGTCGGTCACCAACGAGGGCGCGCTGGAATGGGCCGTTCGCGAGGCGCAAAAATCGTTCTGGGTCGATCGGTTGGAATCGACCATCGAAGCCCACACCATGGCAGCCGCGCACGTCCGTGAACGCACAGGCATCCCCGGAACCTCGTCGCGCACCGGGTATCTCTGCCGCGACAAGGTCGCGATGAAGGAAGTGCTGCGCAATGCGGGTGTGGCGACGGCGGCATCGGGCGGCGTGTCGTCGCTTGCAGAAGCAAAAGAGTTCGTCAGGACAGTGGGTTACCCGGTGATCCTGAAGCCCCGAGATTCCGCCGGGGCGGCCGGCACCTTTCGCGCCGACAACGATGCGGAGTTGGCTCAGGCCGCCAAGGACAGCGGTGTCGCGGACGGAGCACCCGCCGCGATAGAGGAATTCATCGAAGGCCACGAAGGATTTTACGACACGCTGGCGGTCAATGGTCAGATCACCCACGATTTTGTCAGTCACTATTATCCAAACGTGCTGGAAGCGATGCGCACCCGTTGGATTTCGCCGCAGATCATCGCCACCAATCGCATGGACGAACCGGCCTATGACGAGGTGAAGGCAATGGGTCGCAAGGTCATCGAGGCGCTCGGCATATCGACCTCGGCGACGCATATGGAGTGGTTTTACGGCCCCAAGGGATTGAAGTTTTCCGAAATCGGCTGTCGACCCCCGGGTGTGGGACAATGGGACAGTTATTGCGCGGGAAATGAATTCGACCTCTACCGCGAATGGGCGCTGGCGGTCTGCCACTACACCACAGATGTCCGCCCGACACGTCGGTATTCGTGCGGCATCGTCGCGTTACGGCCCGACCACGACGGACATATCGCGGGATACGAAGGTGCCGACGAGATTTTTCGAAAGTACAGCGACCTTGTAGTCGGGCAGCATTTCCCGTCGCCAGGCACCCCGACCCAGGGAGTCGAGGCCGGATACATGGCCAACGCCTGGATGCGGGTGCGCCACGAGGATTTTGATACGTTGCGCAGCATTCTCAATGAGATAGGCGAGACAATTCAAGTTCGAAGCCGGTAGAGCGCGCGGACTAGGACGCCTTGGCGGGCTGATCTTGAGGGACCGTCAGTTGCTTTTCAACGTAGAATTCGATCTCGGGTTGAGCAACAACCGCCCCCGCTTCAGTTGGCGAGCAACGTCAGGTGGCGGACGAATTCCGGAGTGGCCATGAGCGACTTGCAACGGGCGAAGCGGCCATCGGCGTAGGCCCGGAAGTCCTCGGCCGGATTGTCGTTGGCCAACTGGATCAGACCCCAGAGGGTCCAGAGCAAATCGCACATGGCTTTGTAGATCACCATCCGGGCGTGATCCGGCGCAGGAGCTTTCCCGCCGAAATAGGCAGCAAGCATCTCGGCGTCCTGTGCGTCGTCAAATTCGCCTTCGACAGAAAGATCGCCCAGATCCCACATCGGATCGTTCATGCCCGAATATTCCCAGTCAACGATCCACATTCGCGTTCCTGTATCCAGGAAGTTTTCGCACAAGGGATCGCAGTGGCAGGCGACGGTTGGCACCCGATTGCGGTTCAGGGCGCGGCGGATCACCTCGGCTTCGCTCACCACGTCGTGGTAGCCCGCCGGGAGCGCCACGTTCTTGGTCGACAGGATCGCAAGATATTCCTCGATCATCGCAAACAGTTCAAACGTCGACGGGAATTGCGCGCCCGAACGGTGAAGTCGAGCGAAGGCCTCGCCAGCACGGGCGGGCGCACCGGAACGGGCACGAAAGGTCTCGGGCTTCATGGTCGCGACGTCGGCAATGAAACGCGTCACCATGACACCGGACTCTGGATTGGCGTGGATCACTTCGGGACTGACGCCTGCGCGAGCGGCTTCGCGGGCCGCCACGGCCTCGTTGGCACGGTTGATGTATTCTTCAGTGCCCTCTCCGGGCAGGCGAACGACATATTCTCCGGCCTGAAAGACGACGTTGGTTAACCCACCCATCCGGATCAGCGGTTCGGTTTCGCCTGTCAGACCCGATATCGTGGCGAGGGCGGCGCGGGCCTGTTCTTCTTCCGTGGACATATGGCGCTTCCTTGCCTTGTTCGTGACCTGAAACGAGACTTCCACAATCGCTGCGGCTTGACTAGCTTGCGGGCTAAGGACTTGTGGAGAGGGACGATGGCGGAACACAGTCACGGCGGACCGTTGGGCGATGTGTATGGGGCGCAAAGCCCGCAAGAGCTTGCGGCGCATTACGATTCCTGGGCCGGGGCCTATGACGCGGATATGGCGCAGGCGGGCTATCGGCATCCTTCGGTCGCGGTTGCGCTGTTGGCGCGGTATCTGCCGCTCGGCGCGGCCCCCGTTCTGGATGCAGGTGCGGGCACTGGTCTGGTCGGCGCGTGGCTTGGAATCCTCGGCTATCCCGAGGTTGAAGGGCTCGATATTAGCGAAGGCATGCTGAAGGTGGCGGCGTCAAAGGGCGGCTATCGTCGCCTGCATCGTCTTGTCCTTGGCGGCGATCTGCCGTTCGAAAGCGGCGCGTTTCAGGGCGTGATCTCGGCGGGCGTGTTTACGACCGGGCATGTTGGCGCGGAGGCGTTGCCGGAACTTGCGCGGATCACTGCGCCGGGCGGTGTGCTGGTGATAACGGTCAAGGAAACGCTCTGGACGGGGGATTTCGCGGGGACGGTTGCTGAAATGGAGAGCGTCGTGCTTGTCGAGACTACCGAACCCTACGTTTCGATGCCCGGAGAGGCCGCAACAGCGCCAAGCCGTGCAGTGGTTCTGCGGCGCATCTGAGATGTGTCAGGCGCGAACTCGTGTGTTCTCCGGGTCATAGAACGGCTTCATCCCGAGCGTGGCCGGCACGATGTCCCCCGCCACCTCCAGACTATATTCGCCGGCGTTCAACCAGTCGTCTGAGACACCGTCCAGGCTCTTCACGTAACCGTAGCCGACGCCCATCCCCAGCGTGTAGCCATAGCCGCCTGAACTCAGATACCCCACCGGAGTTCCATTGCGCAGGATCGTTTCACGACCCAGAAGAACGGCGTCCGCGTCGGCGACGGTGAAGCCTGCAAGACGCTTGGTCATCGGCTTAGCGCGTTTTTCCTCGAGTGCCTCGCGGCCAATGAACGGGCGGTTGGTGCGCATTTTCACGGCCCATCCCAACCCGGCCTCGAACGGTGTATCGTTCGGGGTGATGTCGGAGGACCATGCGCGATAGCCCTTTTCCAGACGCAAGGATTCGATGGCACGATAGCCCACGGGGCGCAGTCCATCGCCTGATCCGGCTTCCATCAATGCGTCGAAGACCGCACCCGTGGCCGCGAGAGGCACGTGAAGTTCCCAGCCCAGTTCGCCGACATAGGTAATGCGCAAGGCGCGGGTCGTCGCACCTGCGATATCAAGCTCGCGGACGTGGGCGAACGGAAACGCTTCGTTGCTCACATCCGTTGACGTGACGCGTGCCAGCACCTCGCGGGCGGCAGGTCCCATAAGAGACAGGGTGCCCCATTCTTCGGTGACGTCGCGGATTTTCACCTTACCGGACGGCAGGTGATTGCTGATCCAGTTCAGATCGTGTGTGCGGAAACCGGTGCCGGTGACAATGTAGAAACGATCCTCGGCAAGCCGCGCAACGGTCAGATCGGCTTCGATCCCGCCGCGTGTGTTCAGCAGTTGCGTGTAAGTCAGCCGACCCGGAGCTTTGGTCACGTCGTTCGCACAGATTAGTTCAAGCGCCGTGGCTGCATCCGCTCCTGTGACTTCATATTTCGCAAAGGAAGACTGGTCGAAAACTCCGACGGCTTGGCGCACATGGGTATGTTCGGTGCCCACCGCGTCGAACCAGTTCTGCCGTCCCATCGAAAGGACGTCACGCGGCTCTACGTCTTGGGGAGCGAACCAGTTCGGACGCTCCCACCCAAGTTTCGAGCCAAAGACCGCACGGTGGGATTTCAGACGCTCGTAAAGCGGCGACGTGATCCGGGGTCGTCCGGTCTCCATCTCTGCATGGGGAAAGGCAACGGTGTAATGCTTGGCATATGCCTCGCACGTGCGCTCGCTCACCCACTGGCGGTCACGGTGCAAGCCGGAAAAGCGGTTGATGTCCACCACCCACAGGTCGAGCGGCGCTTCGCCGGTGGCGACCCAGTCCGCAAGCACCCATCCCGCGCCGCCTCCCGACGCTATGCCGAAGGCATTGAAGCCCGCACCGACATACATATTGGCGCATTCCGGTGCGCGCCCTAAAATGAAGTTGCCATCCGGCGTGAAGCTTTCCGGCCCGTTTATCATCTGCTTGACGCCTGCGGTCTCAAGCGCCGGGATCCGGGCAATGGCAGCTTCCATGTGCTGGCCGAAGTGATCGAAATCATCGTCGAAAAGGCGGAACTCCCAATCGTCGGGCACATCGCCCGTTGTCCACGGTTGCGGGTCCGGCTCATAGCCGCCCATGACAAGACCCCCGACTTCTTCCTTGAAATAGGTGCGTTTGTCGGGGTCGCGAATGGTGGCCGCGTTTGTGGCAAGGCCTTCGATCGGTTCGGTCACGATATACTGGTGCTTGACGGGCTGGAGCGGCACCGAGATGCCCGCTTTATCGCCCAACTGGCGCGCCCATTGGCCGGCGCAGTTGACGACCGTTTCGCATTCAATGACACCCGCGTTCGTTTCGACATGGGTGATGCGGTCGTCCTTCATCCGGAACCCGGTGACGCGGACGTTCTCGTGGATGCGCGCGCCGTGCAACCGAGCACCTTTCGCCAGCGATTGGGTGATGTCAGACGGGCTGGCCTGACCATCGGTGGGCAGCCATGACGCGCCGATAAGGTCACCTGTGTTCATGAGCGGCCACATGGACCTGACTTCCTCGGGCGAGATCAGGTGCATGTCCATTCCGAAACTTCGCGCCGTCGTGGCAAGCCGGCGATATTCGGTCCAGCGGTCCTCGGTCGTCGCAAGTCGCAGGCATCCGGTCATCTTCCAACCGGTCTCAAGCCCGGTTTCGCTGTCCAGCCGTTTATAGAGATCGACGGAGTATTTCAGAACCTGGGTGATCGAGGCGGAGGAGCGAAGTTGCCCGACCAGTCCCGCAGCGTGCCAGGTGGAACCTGATGTCAGCTTGCCCTGCTCAAGTAGGATGACGTCGACCTGATGGTCGCGGGCAAGATGATAGGCCGTCGAGCAGCCAATGATGCCGCCGCCGATCACGACGATCTGCGCTTGTTTCGGAAGGGTCATCGCGCGGTCTCCCAGCGGCTTCGGTAGGTTTCGACGGCAATATCGAGGCGCGCGCGGTTGTCCGCAGCGTAGACTGCGTAGTCCACGCCCGTTGCGGCCAGATGGACGCCCGAGACCATCGCCCAAAGCGTTTCGCGCAAAAGCGATGCGACCTGCATGGCGTCGAAGGCCCGCTTCAAGGGTTCATCCGGCATCGCTCCGAAATAGGCGGTCAGTAAGGCAGCGGCTTCGTCGGCGGACATTCCGGCATTGGAGGCAGCACCTGCGAGATCGAACAGCGCCGTCCCGAAGCCCGCATATTCATAGTCGATGAGCCAGAGTCGGGAGCCGTCATCGAGAAAGTTCGCGGGCAGAAGATCGTGATGGCCAAAGATGATCGGGAGCGGAACCTGAGCGGCTTCCATTTCAGATGACAGCGCGAGAAAGTCTGGCAGATCAGTTGAATGCGCGGTGTCTTTCAGCGTGTGGGTGTAATCGCGGATCACGTGAAACGGCCAGAACAGGAAGGCCGTGCCGGTGATGTGAGCCGCCATTGTTTGGTGAAAACGGGACATCAGTTGGCCGACGCGTTCGGGATGGTTGCGCACATCGTCCGCGCTCCAGGTGCGGGCTTCGATGAAGTCGGTCACCATCACGCCGGGGCCGGAGTACGTTACTTTCGGACCAAAGCCCGTCGCGTGGGCAGCGCGGGCCGTCATTGCCTCGCGCGCGCGGCTGACGTGATGAAACGGGAAGTCGGGACCCAGACGGACGACATGCGATTTCACATCGTCCGTGACCTTCCAGATTTCGTTGGAAAGCCCGCCGGAAAGCGGCTCAACGTGCAGTTTCCCTGTCCAGCACGGCAGCGCGACGATCGTGTCAGGAACCGCCATTGGAATCCCCTCCGGCAAGCCCCAGTCGCACCCGCGCGCGATATGCTCCGGCCTGAATGAGCCTGTCGGAAATGATGGCGATAAAGGCCACCGAAAGCCCGGCGACAAGGCCGCGTCCCGGATCGGCCTTTGTGAGAGCGATGTAGACCTCCTGGCCAAGATCGCGCGTGCCGACGAGTGCGGTAATGACCAGCATAGAAAGCGCAAACATGACGGTCTGATTGACCCCCAGCATGATCTCGGGAAGCGCCAGTTTCAGGCGGATCCGGGTCAGGATCTGGAAGGGCGTGCAGCCCATGGCCTTGCCCGCTTCGATAAGCTTGGGGTCTACGGAACGCAGACCGAGAACCGTGTAGCGGATTGCGGGGGCAAGTGCGTAAGCCACGACCGCAATCATTGCGGTGAAGTCCCCGACACGGAAAAGCATGACGGCGGGCATCAGGTAGACAAACGAGGGCAATGTCTGAAGCGTGTCGATCACCAGCCTGACGCTGCGCCAGAGGCCGTCGCGCGTGGCCACGGCGATGCCGATGGGAAGCCCGATGAGCATGGCGATGATCACCGAGATGCCGCAGAGATATACGGTCGTCATCGCCTCTTCCCAAAGGCCAGTCGCGGCGATCAACACGGTAAGCCCGCCTGTCAGAATCGACAGCCGAACCCCGCCAAGTCGATAGCCGAGAAACGCCAGAAGCGTGGCGACGCCAACCCAGGGAAGGCCGATCAGGAAGCGTTTGAACGGGATCATCAGGTTCAACAGCAGCGTGGTCTTGATCGCCTCCAGAGCATCGAAATAGTTAATGTTGATGTAACGGACGAGATCGGACCAGAAGGTGCCGGTCGAGACGCGCCAGGCCTCGGGATAAGTCTGCACCGCCGGGACGGCGAGACCGATCATGGCCGACAGCAGGATCGTCGCAAGACCGGCGACCAGGTAGGGATGACGGGCGACAAAGCTGCCATGTGCACGGACCGGCGCGCTTGTGCGGTCGGCAAAGGCTTGTGACAGGCGGTCAAGCGCAATGGCGAGCGCGACGATGGCGAAGCCAGCCTCAAGCCCCGCGCCGAAATCGAGGCGACGCAGCGCCGAGAGCACGTCGAAGCCAAGGCCCCCGGCCCCGATCATCGAGGCGATTATCACCATGTTGAGCGACAGCATTATGACCTGATTGACGCCCACCATCAGTGGTTCCTTGGCCGACGGGATCATCACCCGCCAGGTCATCTGGCGCGAGGTGCAGCCGACCATGCGGCCCAGATCCTGAATGTCGCTCGGGACACGTCGAAGGGCCAGCATGGTAATCCTCGTCATCGGCGGCGTTGCGTAAATCAGGGTCGCAATCACTGCCGAGGTCGGGCCGAAGCCGAACAATATCAGGATCGGCACAAGGTAGGCGAAGACGGGAATGGTCTGCATCAGATCGAGCAGCGGACCAAGCGCGCGCCCGACCGCTGGCCACCGATGCCCCGCTAATCCCAGGAATAGACCGCCCGCGATGCCCAGTGGAACGGCTATCAGGATCGAGGCCAGCGTGATCATAGCCGATGTCCACTGGCCAAAGACGGCAATGAAGCCAAAGCAGACGGCGACAAGTGCGGCGAGGCGGATTCCGCCCGCGGCGTATCCGATAATGCTGAACACCAAAGTGACCCCAATCCAGCCAATGGGAGAGATTGGCACACCAGCAACGATCGCTCCGTCCGACAGCAGCCCAAGTGCGATCTCGTACGGCACATTGATGACTGCCGCGATGGCGCGGGTCAGTTCGCGGAAGGTGAACAGGCCGAATGTGGCGTCGTTCATCAGCCACTTCATCGCGCCCGAAATCCACGCGCGAACTGGCGGAATCCACGCGCGCGGATAGTCGAAAGCCCAAGGCGCGACATCCCTCCCCCAGACCCAGAGCAGCGCGAAAAGCGCGAGTATTGTCGGCCACAGCCAGGTTCCCGCACTGGGCGTTCGGCGTGCGTCCAGAGTAGCGGGCGCGGGCAGATCGGTCATGTCCCCTACCCCTGCAACATCATGTCGATCACCTCGGCGCGGGATAGATGGCCAACAATGCGACCATCGCCATCGGTGACCGCGACGAATTCGGTGCCATCGCTGAACAATCTTGCTGCATCGGCGACGGATGTATTGTGCGGAACCGTCTTTTCCGGTTCCGCACCGTTGGCCGGGCGCATCACGCCCGAAACCTTCACGACTTTAGCGCGGCTCACCGCACTGGTGAACTCGCGGACGTAATCGGTTGCCGGGTTCAGCACGATATCTTCGGGTGTCCCGACCTGCACCACAGCACCTGATTTCATGATTGCGATACGGTCGGCAAGGCGGATGGCTTCGTCGAAGTCGTGGGTGATAAAGACGATGGTCTTTTTCACGAGCGATTGCAGGCGCATGAATTCGTCCTGCATTTCGCGCCGTATCAGCGGGTCGAGCGCCGAGAATGGCTCGTCCAGAAACCAAAGCTCGGGATCGGCGGCCAGCGAGCGGGCAATGCCGACGCGTTGTTGCTGTCCGCCGGAAAGTTCGCGTGGATAGGCGGTTTCGCGGCCGGCCAGCCCGACGAGTTCGATCATGCGCGCCGCTCGGTCGGCACGGTCGGCGCGCGAGACGCCCTGCATTTCAAGCGGGAAT
The DNA here is from genome assembly GCA_037968835.1 of Paracoccaceae bacterium. Taxonomy (GTDB): domain Bacteria; phylum Pseudomonadota; class Alphaproteobacteria; order Rhodobacterales; family Rhodobacteraceae; genus JBBKWG01. The sequence goes on along the minus strand of JBBKWG010000003.1, from coordinate 2,373 downwards.
GCGACGTTGTCGACCACCGTCATGTGGGGAAGAAGCGCGAAGTGCTGAAACACCATTCCCATCTTGTGTCGGCGCAACTCGATCATTTCAGCGTCCGAGGCGGTCAAAAGATTCTGGCCGTTGAACAGGATTTCCCCGGCGGTTGGTTCGATCAGACGCGACAGGCAGCGCACCAGCGTGGACTTGCCCGATCCGGAAAGCCCCATGATCACGAAGATTTCGCCTTCGCTCACCTCCAGATCGACATTGCGGACGGCCGGAACAAGACCGACCCCGGTCAATGCATCATAAGAGGGCTCGGTCCCCATTGCGCGCAGAATCTCGCCTGCGCGGTGGCCGAATATCTTCCAGACGCCCCGGCAGACAAGTTTCGATTCGGTTGCGGACATCGGCAAAGCGATCATGGCAGACGGCGCAAATGCCGTCCGCCGCAACCCGCCGCCTTAATTGGTCCAAGCCTTCCAGGTTTCTTCATTCGCGGCCATCCAGTCAGCCACCACTTGATCGACGGATTTTCCATTCAAATCCACCTCGGTGATCATCGCGCCCATGTCGTCGTTCGAGATCGTGAAAGCCTCGATGGCGGAATAGGCAGCGGGCCAATTCTCCTGCACGCCTGCCCACGCGACTTTCCAGATCTCGCCGAACGGCTTGCCGCAGTCATAGGCCTTATCAGTGTTCATGCCCCAGGACGGGTCGCTGTAGCATTCCGCGGTATATTCGGGAAACTCGACCCATTCGCCCTTATATTTCGCCGGTGCCCAGTGTGGGGCATAGACCCAGAGCAATACGGGGGCTTCGCGCTGAATGGCGCTTTCAAGTTCGGCAAACAGCGCCGCGTCGGTCCCCGCATGGATGACTTCAAATGGCAGGTCGAGGGCTTCGACGCGTTCATCGTCAAAGCCGCCCCAGGTGACGGGACCACCCAGATATCGGCCTTTTGGCGCGGTTTCGGCAGACGAGAAGGCTTCTGCGCACGCAGCGTCCTTCAATGCCTCCCAGTTCGGCAGGCCCGGGCAGCGGTCTTTCATGTAGATCGGATACCACCATTCTTCCTTGGCCTTCATCCCGGTCGGGCCGACATTGACGACCTTGCCGGTTGAGGTAGCCGCATCCATCGCCTCGCGGCCGGTGGTTTCCCACATCTCCATGGCGACGTGCAGATCGCCGGTTTCAAGACCCGCGAACTGGGCCAGATAGTCGGCCTGGACGTATTCGACGTTCAGCCCCATCTCCTCAAGCACCTCGCCCATGAGTTGGGTCGTGATCAACTGGCCGGTCCAGTCATGAAGCGTAAGCCTGATCGGGTCCGAGGAATCCTGCGCAAACGCTGCGCCGCCGCTGGCAAGTGCGAGAATTGAAGCTGTAATTCTGAGTGCAGACATATTGGCCCCCTATTGGGATACATGTTTCAGGGCCGCGTGGCTGTGCATCCAACAAGCTGAAGCAGCCCACTCAGCTCGTATGGTCAAAAGTAACTGCGGCGATGGGTATTCTGTCAATTGCCCGATGTGGTTTTTTGTGCTTTTTTTGACCGCATCTGACCGATTTCCGGTTTTCAGGACTAACGCAGGGGGCCGGCTGTATGGCGGTCATTTCCAAGAGGCACGGGGAAATCCTGAGCATTCTGGGCAACGAAGGCACTGTGAGCGTGCTGGAACTGGCCGAGCGCCTGAAGGTTTCAGCCGAGACGGTGCGGCGTGACCTGCGACCGCTCGCTGACCGGGGCGCAGTGGTCAAGATGCACGGCGCTGTCGGACTTGCGCGATGGGTCGGCGAGGCCCCTTTCGAACGCAGGATGCGCGAGAATGCCCAAGCCAAGCAAAAGATCGCACGGGCACTGGCCGCCACGGTGCGCAGCGGCGACACGCTGATGATCGACACCGGCACCACCACCAGCTATCTGGCGCGGGCGTTGGCACGCCATGAACGGCTGACGGTGGTCACCAATTCCACGGACATCGCGCGCACTCTTTCGGGGCGTGGCGGCAGCCGGGTGCTGCTCACCGGAGGTGCGGTGAACGGCGATTCAGGCGCCGTTCTGGGCCATGACGCGGTAGCGTTCGTTCGCCGTCTGCGCGTCGATCATGCGGTGATTTCGGCCGGCGCCATTGGCGTCGACAGCGTGATGGACTTCGAGCCCGATGAGGCCGCATTCGCACGCGCCGTGCTTGGCCAGGGACGCCGGCGGGTCGTGATTTCGGATTCCGCGAAGTTCGGACGCTCGGCGCTGGTAAAAGTGTGCGGATTGGAGGAGGTCCACGAGTTGTTCACCGACGCCATGCCCGAGCCCTCGATAGCGGATTCCCTCGCACGGTCCGGCGTTCAGGTCAGGGCCTTGGGCGGTGTGTGAGGGGGCGACGTTCGTGCCCA
>JBBKWG010000002.1:0-10959 GCA_037968835.1 Paracoccaceae bacterium | reverse complement strand
CCGCCTCTATGTTCTGAAGCACTATCGTGAACGTTAAAGCAAGCTTTCCCTAGCGCAAGCCGGCCTCCAGAACGATCCCGTCCCGCGACCGCACCGTCAGATGCGCGACCGGCACCGGGATTTCCAGAACCTCGAACCGGAAACGCGCCATCAGCGCCGCAACCAGAACCGCCGCCTCGGCCATCGCGAACCCTGCACCGGGGCAAACCCGTGGGCCGGACGAAAACGGCAGGAACGCCTCGCGGACCGGCGTGCCACGCGTCCACCGGGCCGGATCGAAGGCGTCCGGGTTCTCCCATAGTCGTTCGTGACGACCAAGATGCCACGGCGAAATAACAACCTGACTTCCCATTTTGACGTCTCTCTTGCGGAAGGTCTCGTCACGCTTCGTCTCGCGCACCATCATCGGCACTGGCGGATACAGTCGCAATGTCTCGCGCAGGACATCACGAGTGGCACGCATCCCGGACAGACTCGAGAACTGCGATTTCGACATGAATTCAACGGCTTCGGTGGCGACCCTGTCACCCCAATCCGGCGCGGCGGCCAGCAGCCAGAGCGCCCAGCCCAGAAGCGCCGCGCTTGTCTCGTGGCCCGCGAGAAAGAAGATCGCGACCTGATCGACCATCTCGGCCTGCGAAAACGTCTCGCCGGTTTCGGGATCGGGAGTCGTCATGATCTTTGTCGCCAGATCGTCGGGCGCGCGCCCGGCATCAATCTCGAACTGACGCGCCGCCACCAGCCCCGCGATCAGCCTACGCAATCGCTGCGCCGCGTCGCGCGTGCGCCGCCTGTGCCAAACGGGAAAACCGGGGATCAGCGCCGCCGGGGTCAGCACCGGTTGGGCTCGCTGAAAAGCGCGGAACGCCTGATAGGTTTCGCTTGCCGTGGCGTCGTCGATCGGCAGGGAAAACAGGGTGCGGAAGATGACGTCGGCGGTCGCGTGGCTGGCCAGCGCCTCGACATCGACGCGACCGGGCACCACCCGGTCCGCCATTGCGCGCGCCGCCTCCAGCATCGCCGGAAAGCTCTCGCGCAGGCGACCGCCTTCGAACGCGGGGTCGATGATGCGCCGTTGGTGCGCCCATTCCACGCCGTTGGTCACGAACACCGAGCGTCCCAGAAGCGGCGACAATCCTGCCGTCACCCGGCGCGATTTGGGAAAGTCCGCCGGTCGTTCGTTCAGCACCTGTCGGATCAGATCTGGCTCGTTGATAAGGAATGACCGGAAGAACGGCGTGCGAAACTCCGCCATCCGCGCGCGATAAAGGTGCGCGGGCTGCGCCGACAGGATATCGCGACGAAACATCCGGAAATAGCGCCAGAGCGACACGCGCCCCTCTCGCGCCACCGGTTTTGGCGCAATCATGCCGCTGTCGAGGTGAAGCGCGACGCAACCACGTCGATCCGGCTGGCCGATGGCCGTCGCCCCCGGAACCGCGCGCCCAATGTGAGCGGTCCGGCGGTGATCTTGAAGTAGTCGTAATCGCCCGGCCGGTCGAACGCGCAAAGGTACTGGAAATGCAGTCGAAAAAACCGCCAGCGCAGCTTGGCCTGGGTCTTTTCGCTGAGCGTTTTGGTGAACGCCGCCGACACGACGACCGGCCATTGCTGACCTTTCGGGGGCGCCACCCCCGACACCGACACCGGATCGCAGAGCGCGAACGAACAACCGTCTCCCGGCGCGGAAACGTCAAGCCAGGTGATCTCTACGGCGGTCGACAAAAGTCGCAGATCGCGTCGCAGCCGTTTGGCATCGGGCAGGAAACTGACCATCGGGATCACTTGCCCCAGCGTCAGCAGCGAGACGACGGGGCCATCCTCGGGGATGTCCTTCAGCCGCACCAGATCCGCGACGATCGAGACTGCCAGATGTGCACCCGATGAATGGCCGACGATCAGAACCTCGTCGATCTCTTCGGCAAGCGCGGCCTCGATCCGGTGGCGGAATTCATGCAGCCGCGCCTCGACCTCGCGCGGATAGGCCCCGCGATCCTTGGCCGTATAGGCGTAGTCCTGCATCAGATAATACGCGAACGTCTTGCCATCCTGGGCGCGGAACCAGCGCAGGGCCAGCAGCGCGGTGGGAAAGAAGACGCCAAGGCGTATCGCCGATCCCGTCAGCGTCCAGACCCAGCCTTCGCGGTCGACGGGCCGTCCGATCAGTACGCCAAGCGCCTCGGCTCCCAGGAAAGCCGCACTCGCCAGCAGAGTTCCGATCCACCACGCGCCAAGCAGCGCGATCAGAAGCTGCGTCAGTAACATCATGATAGGATAGAGCGCCGCAATCACCGGCCCCTTGGACAGCCACGACAGCCGCCGGAACGTGCCGGTCGAGAGATAAATCCACGCAGTCTTGATCAGCGCCAGATAGGTTCCGGCAATCCCGGTCTGCATCGAGGTCTGCACCAGATCGTGCCAGACAAGAACGTCGACCCGGCTCAGGACCTGCTCGCCCTCGATCTTGGCACGCACACGCCAGCCGGTGTCGGTGCCGGTCGATTTCTGTTCGATCGCATAGCCGGAAATCGCCGCCTGTTTGAGGCTCTCGCTGCGATAGAGTTCGCGGTAACGGCGGGGCGGATAGGGGTCATAACCGGGAATGTAGAAAACCCGGCGCCGTGTCACGCGCGTTTTTCCCCTCATCGCCATGCGGGAAACGTTAGCCGATAAGATCGCACCCGAGAACCCTGATTCTGCGCGCAATTTTCCGTATCAACGGTCAAGTGCCAATCCGTCAACACAGTGTTGCCGCACTAGCCGAAGGTCTGCAATATCGGGAACTTCTCGTTCAGCCACCAACTGAAATCGGTGAATTTTCCAGTCAGCATCAATAGCCCGACCGTCCACAGCAACAGACCCATGATGCGCTCGATACGCTCCATGTGCCGTTTCATCCAGGTCATGACGCCGGTCAGGCGCGGGAAGAACGCAGCGACCAGCAAGAACGGCAATCCCAGCCCCAACGCATATGCGCCCAGAAGCGACGTGCCGCGCGCCACGTCGGCCTCGCTGGCGGCAAGTGACAGGATCGCGCCAAGGATCGGGCCGATGCAGGGTGTCCAGCCGAACGCGAAGGCAAGTCCCAGAACATAGGCGCCAAACGCCGACCCGCCCCTGTCGCCCGCGTCCATCCGCATTTCGCGATCCAGAAACCCGATGCGGTAGACGCCGACGAAATGCGCACCAAATATCATGATGATGATGCCCGCAATCGTGACGAACCAATCCTGATTCTGCAGGAAGAATCGCCCGAATGCCGACGCCGTGAAGCCCAGAAACAGGAATACCGTCGACAGTCCCAGCACAAAGAACGCCGCCGCCAACATCGTGCGACGCCGTGCCGCGGTTTCGCCGCTTTGCATCTCGCTGACCGTGATCCCACCCATATAGGCCAGATAGGGCGGCACGATCGGCAAAACGCAGGGGCTGAGGAACGACAGAATGCCCGCCGCCATCGCAATTGCCAGCGACGGCAACAGGCTGGCGTCGAAGATGTCTATTCCGAACATGCAGCGTCCTTCCCGGTCTCCCTGTGGTGATGGTCTATGTCATTGCGCGCGCGGCGTCACGACACAGGTCTGTCACATCTCGGTGGACAAAATGTAACATCGCAACTAGCGCTGACAGCATGAGCCACGACGAAGCACTCGACGCCCGAGGACTTTTGTGTCCGCTACCGGTCCTGAAGGCCGCGAAACGCCTGCGAGCGATGCAAAGCGGTGCCGTCCTGCGGCTTCTCGCCGACGATCCCGCTGCCGTCGTCGATGTCCCGCATTTCTGCGCAGAACAGGGCCATACGCTGGTGGAAAGCGGCGAGGACGACGGTGCGCAGGTTTATCTCATCAAACGCGCGTGACGTTCGCGGGGCACCGTTTCCAAGTGATCCGACATGACAAAGGCGCCACCATGACGGTGACGCCTTTAGATACCTTGCAGTCGAAAGACTTAGCGTCCGATTGACCACCAGCCGCGACGTCGAGTTTTCGCGGAATCGTCGTTCGCGACTTCTTCCGGCTCTGGCACGGACTCGGGCATTGACACGCTCTTTGGAGCCTTTTCTGCCGCGACCGGTTCTGCCGCAGGTTCCGGGGCTGGCTCAGACTTGACCGGTGCAGCTTTTGCCACCGGGGCGGACTCCGCTTCGACAGGCGCATCGGACACCGCATCATCAGCGGCGTCGACGGCAGTCTCGCTCTTTTTCTTGCGTGGCGCGCGCTTGCGCTTGGGCTTCTCGGTGACAGGTTCCGCGTCGGCTACAATGTCCGCGCCTGGCATTTCATCGGCGTCCGAAGCGGCTTCGCTGGAAACCTCTGCCTCGGTATCCGACTTCTTCTTGCGACTACGCGAACGGCGCGGTTTTTTCGGTGCATCGCCCTCGGACTCTGCGTCGGCGGCTGCGGCTGCGACAGGCTCGGACGCGCTGTCGCTTTCCGAGTCGTCGTCACTCTGAGATTCTGCCTGACCGTTCTCCGTCGATCCCTCGCCATCACCGTCACGGCTGCCGCCACGCCGACGACGCCGACGCCGACGGCGCTTCTTGTTAGGCTGCTCTTCAGAATCCGCTTCGGGCGCACGGACCTCGGCCACGACATCTTCCTCGTCGGCCTCCTCCACGTCGTCCATCTCGTCTTCGATTTCGGCCATCAGCGACGGATCGACCGATACGACGGGCGCAGTCTGTTCGACCACGCGAAGGGCGGTCTTGAACTTCTCGATGGTGTAGTCGGGCGAGATCAGGAACGGATCACCCTCGACGCGCACCGACATGCCGTAGCGCGCTTCAATCTGGGCGATATGTTCGCGCTTGTGGTTGATCAGGAAGTTGGCAATCGCCACCGGCGCTTTCAATAGCACCTCGCGCGAGCGCTTGCGCACACCCTCTTCCTCAAGCTGACGCAGGATCGTCAGGCCCAGCGAATCCTCGGACCGGATGAGACCGGTTCCGTGGCACGCAGGGCATGGCTGGGTCGACGCTTCCAGCATCCCCGGACGCAGCCGCTGACGGCTCATCTCCATTAGACCGAAGCCCGAAATCCGGCCGACCTGAATGCGGGCGCGATCGGTTTTCAGCTTGTCCTTGAAGCGCTTCTCGACGGCGGTGTTGTTCTTGCGTTCTTCCATGTCGATGAAGTCGATCACGATCAGACCGGCAAGGTCGCGCAATCGCAACTGGCGGGCAACTTCTTCGGCCGCCTCAAGGTTGGTCTTCAGCGCCGTTTCCTCGATCGAGCCTTCCTTGGTGGCCTTGCCCGAGTTCACGTCGATGGCGACCAGAGCTTCGGTGATCCCGATGACGATATAGCCGCCGGAACGTAGTTGGACCGTCGGGTTGAACATCGAACTCAAATAGCTTTCGACCTGAAACCGCGCGAACAGCGGCATCTGATCGTGGTAGTGCTTCACGTTCTTGGCGTGGCTCGGCATGATCATCCGCATGAACTCTTTGGCGACGCGATAACCCGCTTCGCCTTCGACCAGCACTTCGTCGATCTCGCGGCTGTATAGGTCGCGGATCGTGCGTTTGATCAGGTTGCCTTCTTCATAGATTTTCGCCGGCGCGATGGATTTGAGCGTCAGCTCGCGCACCTGTTCCCACAGCCGCTGGAGGTATTCGTAGTCGCGCTTGATCTCGGTCTTGGTGCGCTGCGCGCCCGCCGTGCGGATAATCAGTCCCGCGCCCTTCGGCACGTCGATTTCCGTGGCGATTTCTTTCAGCTTCTTGCGGTCGGCGGCCTGGGTGATCTTGCGGGAAATCCCGCCGCCACGCGCCGTATTCGGCATCAGAACGCAGTAACGACCGGCGAGCGACAGGTACGTGGTCAGCGCCGCGCCCTTGTTGCCGCGCTCTTCCTTGACGACCTGGACCAGCAGGATCTGGCGGACCTTGATGACTTCCTGAATCTTGTAGCGGCGCGCACGCGGACGGCGCGGACGGTGGATTTCCTCGGACAAGTCCTCGTCGGCCACCGATTCGATGGAGTCGTCGGTTTCGCTGGCGTGATCCATGGCGACATAAGTTTCGTCACCATTCTCGCCGCTGCGCGTGTCATCGGACTCGTCGTCGTCATCGTCGTTCAGGATTTCGGCGGCATCTTCAGGCTCGGGCGCCAGATCGACGACATCCATTCCTGGAATAACCCGCGCGATTTCCGCGGTCTGCGCATCGGCCATGAACGAAGCTTCGCCGCTCTCGTCGCTTTCGGGCGCATCACCGGAAACCGTTGCGTCGCGACTTGTCGCGTCAGCCGCCTTGCTGCGCGAGCGTCCGCCGCGCGTGCGCCGCCGCTTGGGCTTTTCTTCGTCGTCGGCTTCCGCTTCAGCCTCGGCCATCTCTTCGGCCAGCAGCGCCTCGCGGTCCGCGACGGGGATCTGGTAGTAATCTGGGTGGATTTCCGAGAACGCCAGGAAACCGTGGCGGTTGCCGCCGTAGTCGATGAACGCCGCCTGAAGCGACGGTTCGACCCGCGTTACCTTGGCGAGATAGATATTCCCGGAAAGCTGGCGCTTGTTTTCGGATTCGAAGTCGAATTCCTCGACCTTATTTCCGTCAACCACCACAACGCGAGTTTCCTCGGCGTGGGTGGCGTCGATAAGCATCTTCTTTGACATGATGTCTTTCTGCGCAAACCAGACGCCGTGACGCTCCGGGATAAGTTCCCGGGCGCTGAAACCTCTGATTTACGGCTATTTGGGGCGATATTGCGTGCGATACCCGTCAGGGACCGGCCATCTGGGGCCGGGGTCAAGTTTACACTCGCCCACGCGCACGTCATCGCGGTTCTGCTCCGACGCCCGCGGAAACCGGGGCGCCCGTTCAAGGCCCGACACGCATGCGATCATGCGCGCGAGCTATTCCAATTCTGGCCCATATGGGCCGGCGTGCCGGATCAGTGTTGCCGCGAAAGCCGGGCCAACGCCCTGAAACAGCGAAACTTTTAACGCAGGAGGTATGGCATGACAGCCATATGACACCTCTGCGCGATCACCATAAGGTGTGTCGCAGTTAAATTACAATGAAGAAAACGCGTGCCGCCGCGTCCCGACCGCGAAACCACACCTGATTCTATCGACCCGCAAATATTCCGGGGTGAGGCCAAGGTGGGCCGAGGGGCAGCGCCCCCCGTGCCGTCGCTCAAAGATAATCCGAGCGCTGCAATCCATACTTCGCCATTTTCTCGTTCAGAGTCCGGCGTGGCAGGCACAATTCATCCATGACGTTGACGATCGAGCCGCGATGGCGCCGCATCGTGTTGTCGATCAGCATCCGCTCGAAAGCCTCGACGTATTCCTTCAGCGGCTTGCCCTCGGTCGTGACCGTCATGTCGGTCGCTTCGTTGTCGGCCATCAGCAGCGACGCGATCGTGCCCGAACCGCGACGCGACTGCAGCACCGCGCGTTCCGAGATGTTCACAAGTTGGCGGATGTTGCCCGGCCACGGTGCCTGCAACAACTGCGCCGCTTCCTGGGCGCTGACTTCGGGCGTTGGGCAGCCGTATTCCTCGGCGAACTGTTCGGAAAATCGCTGGAACAGCATCAGGATGTCTTCGCCACGGGTTCTGAGCGGCGGCAACGTGATCTTCATCGCGGCAAGCCGGTAATAAAGGTCCGGGCGCAGCGCATCCTCGCAGGTCCGGCCGGGTTCCTGAAGATTGCAGATCGCGACAATCCGGGTTTCCGCCGGCGTTCCCTGCTCGTTCATCCACGTCAGAAGCCGCGCCTGCAACGGTGCCGGCAGCGCCTCGATGTCTTCAAGCACCAACGTCCCACCGCGGGCTTCTTCCAGCAGCGGCAACCGGTCGCCATCGGGGATCGGGCCGAACAACGCACGGCTGAGCGCCTCTTCGTCATGCGCGGCGCACGAGAACAGAACGAACTTCTTGCCTGCCTTGGCGCCGACCGCGTGCAATGCGTGGGCCACAAGCGTCTTGCCGGTGCCGGTCTCGCCGTCGATCAGCACATGGCCGTCCGCCTGCCCCAGATCGAGAATATCCTCGCGCAGCCGTTCCATGACCGGAGAAGCGCCGACCAGCTTCTTCATCAGCCCGGTTCCGCCATCGCTCAGTTCGCGGCGCAGCGCCCGATTGTCCAGCGTCAGACGCCGCGCGACGGTCGCCTTTTTCGCCAGTTCGGTCATCCGGTCGGGATTGAACGGCTTTTCGAGGAAATCGAAGGCTCCGACCCGCATCGCCTCGACCGCCATCGGCACATCGCCGTGGCCGGTTATCATGATGACAGGAAGCGCGGAATCGACGCTCATCAAACGCTTGAGGAAGGCCATGCCGTCCATGCCGGGCATCTTGATGTCGCTGACGACGACACCGGGATAATCCGATCCAAGCGCCTTCAGCGCATCCTCGGCGCTGGCAAACGTCTCGGTGTCGAACCCCGACAGGGCCAGCCATTGGCTGATCGACTGTCGCATGTCCTTTTCGTCGTCTACGATTGCAATCTTCATAGCCTGAGCCATGGTCATATTCCTTATTCAGCCGCCTCGGCCGTCTGTCGGGCCAGCGGCAGCCTGATCTCGAAAACGGCCCCGCCGTCGCGTCCGTTGCGCGCGGTAAGCCTACCGCCAAGGTCGTTTACGATCCCCGACGAAATGGCAAGGCCCAGACCGACACCGTCGCCCGGGGCCTTGGTGGTATAGAACGGCTCAAATAAGCTCTCGAGGTCGGCAATCCCAGCCCCGTTGTCGCGCACAGTGATCACAACGTCGTCCGCCACCGACACCAGGATCTGCACCTTCGGGTCGGGCACACCCTTGGTCGCGTCCAGCGCATTGCGCAGCAGATTGATCAAGACCTGCTCAAGTCGTATACGGTCCGCTTCGACGACGACGGGTTCGCGTGGCAGCGATTGGTTGATCGCCACATCGCGGGTCCGAAGCTGCGGTTCCATCATCGCCAGCGCCGACGACACCGAGGCGCGAACATCCATCGATTCAAAGGCATCGCCGCCCTTGCGGGCATAGGATTTAAGCTGCCGGGTGATCGCGCCCATGCGCTCGATCAGATCGTCGATGCGCTGGAAAGACGACAGCGCCTCGTCGGGACGGCGGCGCTGTAACAGCAGTTTGGCCCCGGCAAGATAGGTCTTCATCGCCGCCAGTGGCTGGTTCAGTTCGTGGCTGACAGCCGCCGACATCTCGCCGAGAATCGCCAGCTTCGAGGATTGCTGAATCGTCTGTTCGGCCACCTCGAGGTTTCTTTCGGCACGTTCCCGTTCGGCGATTTCCCGCTGCAAAGCTGCGTTAAGCTGGCGGAGTTCAGCCGACTCGCGCTGGAAGAACACCAGCCGCGACGTCGCCTTGCGGCTGACAAAGTAGAATCCCGCCGCCAGCAGGATAGCGAATCCCATGATTTCCAGCGCGATCACCGAATTCACCCGCTCGCGCACACCGGCATAAGTGGTGAAACTGGTCATCTTCCAACCCTGAAATCCGACCCGCGCTTCCTGACGCATGACCGCCTCGCCCTGAAGATAGGCGTCGACCGGCAGCGCCGACCAGTCGGCGGTCGCCCGGATTGCCCGCTGGATCGCCGACGGCGCCGAGCGCAGCGCCAGAGCGTCGGATTCGGTCTGGCCGCGCCACCGCCCTTCAGTCGAAAGCAGGATGATGCCCTCGCTGTCGGTCACGATCACGGCGTCTGTAAATCCGGCCCAGGCGCTTTCGAATTTCTTCAGATCGACGCCAACGACCAGAACGCCCATCAACTCGCCCGACGATTCAACCCGCCGGGAGTAAGCGAAAATCCGGGCACCGGAATCAGCGGTTGTTGTTGAAAACACCGTTTCGTCCGATCTCAACGCCTCGACAAAGAATGGTGCGGTCTTGAAATTGGTGCCCAGAAGGCTGCGGTCCGCCGCCGCGACAGCCCTGCCCGTCTTGTCCAGCAGGATCAGGTTCGCCGCGCCGATCTCGTCACGATAGGAAGTCAGGCGCAGAGTCGTCTGCGAATAATCCTCGGTCGCCAGCGAGGATGTCAGTGCTGCATCGCGCGCCAGAAGTTGCGCCACGCTTTCGGTGCGCTGCAACTCGGTATTGATATTGCCCGAATACAACGCCAGCCGCACTTCGGCGCGCGAGCGCGTGCTTTCGGTAAAGCGTTCGGTTAAAAGCTGGTTGGTCCACCAGACCACGACGACCGCGACTGTGATCACAAGAATCATGATCGCGCGAACCGTCCATGTGGTCCGCTCGCCGCTTTGACTGCGCGGGTTGGTCTTCTCGCTCATGCGATGAAGTCTATGCCCATGCAGGCTGGCGCTCAAGCGGCGACGCGTGCCGCCGCAAGTGCCTGGAACAAAGGCGTCCCGTCAGATCCGCCGACCAACGGATCGGCTGCGCGTTCCGGATGCGGCATCAGGCCCAGAACGCGGCGGTTCTCCGACAGGATTCCCGCGATCCGGTCACGCGAACCGTTGAGGTCATGCTTATACCGGAACGCCACCCGGTCGTCGCCGGTAAGCGCCTCTAGAGTGGCATCGGTGGCGACGTAATTGCCGTCGTGATGGGCAACCGGGAAAACCACCGTCTGACCCTTCTTGTAGCCGCTCGTAAAATCGCTCACCGTCGTTTCGACACTCAGTTCGATGGGCTTGCAGATGAACTTCAACCCGGCATTGCGCATCAGCGCACCCGGCAGAATTCCCGTTTCCAACAGCACCTGAAAGCCATTGCAGATGCCGATGGCGTATCCGCCCTTGTCGACGTGCGATTTCAGCGCCGCGACGATTGGCGAGCGGGCCGCGATTGCGCCACACCGTAGATAGTCGCCGAACGAGAACCCGCCCGGCACCCCGACGATATCGACGCCCGCTGGCAGATCGGTGTCCTTGTGCCAGACCATATCGACCGAGAACCCGGCATTGCGCAGGGCCACAGCAAGGTCGCGGTCGCAGTTCGATCCGGGAAAGACGATGACGGCGGCTTTCATGTGCGGGTGCTCCTCACGA
>JBBKWG010000001.1:0-4931 GCA_037968835.1 Paracoccaceae bacterium | reverse complement strand
AGGCCCAGCTTTGTGGCCGCAGCCAGCGCCGGCCCATCGTAGCCTTCAGCGACGACAATCGCCTTGGCTTTCAGGTCCTCAAGATAGAACGCAAATTCCTCTTCGCGGTAGCCCGGGTTGAGCGGAGCGGTCACCGCGCCTTGCGCAATCGTGATGAACGCTGCCGCCATTTCCGGCCCGTTCGCCAACACGATCGCCACCCGATCCCCCGGCCCGATGCCAAAGCCGTTCAGCGTCCGAGTGACCTCGCCCGACAGGGCGCGCAGACCACCAAACGTCAGCCATTCGCGCCCCGGAGCCCCAATCGCAGGCGCTTCGTCGGGATGGTTCGCCAGAAATTCCGAGATCGTTACGGCCATGTCGCATCTGCCCCTTGTGCCCGACCAGATCTAGACCGGCGAGCGGAGCGTGGCAAACCACAAAGCGACACGTGTATGGTGGAGCCGATCGGGATCGAACCGACGACCTCGTCATTGCGAACGACGCGCTCTCCCAACTGAGCTACGGCCCCAACACGCCGCGATATGGCGATGGAAAGCGGATCTGTCAAGAATTGCGCGGTCGGAACCATCGGGTGTGTCATGGGTTAAGTCCCGAGTGTGCAAGATCCGGAAGGGACACGAAAATGCTGTCACAGGCCCTCTATCGCGCACGCCAGATCTCGCGCCAGCTTTGGGTGCGCGCCGCGCTCATCAGTCTTCTCGCCTTCGTCACGGCCGGGCTGGCGCCGATTATCGCGCCCTTCGTCCCGTCGGGGCTTTTGCTGAAAATCAACGAGGAAACCGTCCGTTCGCTGCTCGACATCATCGCCAATTCGATGCTGGCGGTGACGACGTTTTCGCTGACGATCATGGTCACCACCCATCTGGCGGCATCCCAGCAGGTGACGCCGCGCGCCCATCGCATCCTGCGCGAGGATACGCGGACCCAGACGGTTCTGGCGACGTTCATCGGCGCTTTCGTCTTTTCGATGACCTCGATCGTGCTCATCCAGGTCGACCTGATCGGCACCGCCAGTTTCGCGCTTCTGTATATCGCGACGCTTTTCGTGCTGGCCCTCGTCATACTGGCGATCCTGCGCTGGATCGGGCATCTGGCGCATCTCGGCAGCGTCGAGGAGACCACGCGCAAGGTGCAGGAATCCGCTCAGGACGCCTTGTCGCGTCGTATGAACGCGCCGTTCATGGGTGGCCATCCCTACCCCGCGACCGACGATATCCCAAGCGATGCCCATGACGTCGTCAGCCCGACAACCGGCTATGTGCTGCACATCGACACCTCGAAACTGTCGGAAACCGTAGGCGCGCTGGATGCCCTGTTTTACATCACCGCAACCCCCGGCGACTGGGTCGGCGTTGGCGACCGGCTTGGCGCGATGACATGCCCCGACATGACCGACGCCGAGGAGCAAGAACTCTACGACTGTTTTTCCATCGGCGACACGCGGACCTTCGCGCAGGACGGCGCGTTTGGCATCTCGGTGCTGACCGAGATCGCCGAGCGGGCGCTGTCACCCGGCATCAACGATCCCCAGACCGCCATCGACGTCGTCGCGCGCCTGCTGATGATATTCGAGTCGCTGGATGCCGAATCGCCCGCGGAAGAACCCGCCGCGCCGAACGTCTTTGTCCCGGCCCTGAACCTTCACCGGATGATCGAGTCGGGCTTCGATCCCATCGCGCGCGACGGCAAGGGGCAGGTCGAGATCCAGATGAGCGTGCAGACAGCCCTTCGGCGATTGTCACGTCACCGCAACAGCGCCATTGCCGAGGCCGCGCGGATCACGTCGGCCCGCGCGCTGGCATGGGCGGAAATCGGGCTGCCGCTTGATGCCGACCGCGCCCGGATCACCGAAATCGCGGTCGCCAAGGACGCCAGTTCGCATCGCTGACGGCGCGTTCTATTCCGCCGCTTCCAGATAATCCTCGAGCGGTGGACAGGTGCAGACCAGGTGGCGGTCGCCGTAGACGTTGTCGACCCGGTTGACGGGTGGCCAGTATTTGTCGACCCGGAACGCGCCCTTGGGATAGCAGCCCTCCTCGCGCGAATAGGGCCGGTCCCAGTCGCCGACCAGATCCTCGACCGTGTGGGGCGCGTTCTTCAGCGGGTTGTTCTCGGCGTCGATCTTGCCGTCCTCGATCGCGCGGATCTCTTCGCGGATCGCCAGCATGGCTTCGCAGAACCTGTCCAGTTCGGCCTTGGTCTCGCTTTCGGTCGGCTCGACCATCAGGGTCCCGGCCACGGGCCAGCTCATCGTAGGCGCATGAAAACCGTTGTCGATCAAACGCTTGGCCACATCGTCAACGGTCACGTGGGCGCTTTCGGCGAATGGTCGGGTGTCGAGAATGCATTCGTGCGCAACGCGGCCGCCGCGCCCCTTGAACAGCACATCGAACGCACCCTCCAGCCGCTTGGCGATGTAATTGGCGTTCAGGATCGCGACCTTGGTGGCTTGTGTCAGACCGGCGCCGCCCATCATCAGGCAATAGGCCCACGGGATCATCAGGATACCGGGCGAGCCATAGGGCGCGGCGCTGACCGGACCCTCGCGCCCGCCGGTGGCGGGATGACCCGGCAGAAACGGCGCCAGATGCGCCTTGACGCCAATCGGACCCATACCGGGACCGCCGCCGCCGTGGGGGATGCAGAACGTCTTGTGCAGGTTCAAATGGCTCACGTCGCCACCAATGTCGCCGGGTTGCACCAGCCCGACCATCGCGTTCAGGTTAGCCCCGTCGATATAGACCTGCCCGCCGTGATCGTGAGTGATCTTGCACACCTCGCGGACGGTCTCCTCGAACACGCCGTGGGTCGAGGGATAGGTAATCATGCACGCTGCCAGACGGTCGCCCGCGGCCTCGGCCTTGGTGCGGAAATCCTCGACGTCGATGTCGCCATTGTCGGCCGATCTGACGACGACGACCTCCAGTCCGCACATCTGGGCGCTGGCCGGGTTGGTGCCGTGGGCGCTGACCGGAATGAGACAGACCCGCCGTCCATCGTCGCCGCGCGACCGGTGATAGGCGGCAATCGTCAGCAAGCCGGCGTATTCGCCCTGCGCGCCGGAATTCGGCTGCATCGACATCGCGTCGTAGCCGGTGATCACGCACAGCTTGTCGGACAGATCCGCGATCAGTTCGCTATAGCCCTCGACCTGATCGGCGGGTGCGAAGGGGTGGATGTTGGAAAAATCGGGCCATGTCACCGGCATCATTTCCGCCGCCGAGTTCAGCTTCATCGTGCACGACCCCAGCGGGATCATCGCCCGGTCAAGCGCAAGGTCGCGGTCGGCAAGGCGACGCATATAGCGCATCATCTCGGTTTCGGCCCGGTTCATGTGGAACACCGGATGGGTCAGGAATTCGGACGTCCGGTGATATTCGACCGGCAAACGAGTATAGCCCGCCTCGAAATCCTCGCGGTTCAGCGTCAGCCCGAACGCACGCCAGACAGCTTCCAGCGTCGCCGGGCGCACGGTTTCATCGACCGCAAGGCCGATCTTGGTCGCGCCGACACGGCGGAAATTGATCCGCTCGCGCAGACCGGCTTCCATGATGGCACCCTGCATCGGACCGACCTCGACCGTGATCGTGTCGAAGAAGAGTTCCGGCTCGACCTTGTAGCCGCCGGCCTCCAGTCCCATCACCAGCCGCTCGGTCTTGCGGTGGATGCGCTGCGCGATGGCCTTCAGCCCCTCGGGGCCGTGGAACACCGCATAGAACGACGCCATGACCGCCAGCAACGCCTGCGCCGTGCAGACGTTCGAGGTCGCCTTTTCGCGCCGGATATGCTGTTCGCGGGTTTGCAGCGAAAGCCGATAGGCCTTGTTGCCACGTGCATCAATCGACACGCCGACAATCCGCCCCGGCATCGCCCGCTTGAACTCATCCTTGCACGCCATATAGGCCGCGTGCGGTCCGCCGTAACCCATCGGCACACCGAAACGCTGGGTCGAGCCGACGGCGATGTCGGCGTCCATCGCGCCCGGTTCCTTCAGAAGCGTCAGCGCCATCGGATCGGCAATGATGATGCCCAACGCCTTGGCCGCGTGCAGCGCCGCGATCTGATCGGTGAAGTCGCGAACATGACCATGGGTGCCGGGATACTGGAACACCGCCGCGAACACCTGTTCGGGGTCGAGATCGTCCGGTGCGCCGACGATGACCTTGATCCCCAGCGGCGCTGCCCGCGTCCGGATCACCGCGATATTCTGCGGGTGGCAATTCTCGTCGACGAACACCGCTTTCGATTTCGACTTGGCCACGCGCTCGGCCATCGTCACCGCTTCTGCCGCCGCCGTCGACTCGTCCAGAAGCGAGGCGTTCGCGACCGCAAGCCCGGTCAGATCGCAGATCATCGTCTGATAGTTCAGAAGCGCCTCAAGCCGCCCCTGAGAGATTTCGGGCTGATAGGGCGTATAGGCCGTGTACCACGCCGGGTTCTCCAGGATGTTCCGCTGGATCGCCGGGGGCGTGACCGTGCCGTGATAGCCCTGCCCGATCATCGTCGTGAAGACCTTGTTCTTCTGCGCAACCTGCCGCATGTGCCACAAAAGCTCGCGCTCGGACTTCGGCTTGCCGAAATCCAGAGGCTCGGCCTGACGCAGCGACTTCGGGACAGTCTGGTCGATCAACTCGTCCAGACTCTTGACCCCCAGAACCTTGAACATCTCCGCCATCTCGGCCGGAGACGGTCCAATGTGGCGACGGTTGGCAAAGTCGTAGGGCAGGTAATCGGTCGGCGTGAAGGTCATGTCGGACAATGCTCCGCTTGAGGTGGTCTTGTGTCGTGGGTCAGATCGGGCAAATGGCCGCGCCTACTCGATCATTTCCTTGTAGGCGTCCTCGTCCATCAGGCTGTCGAGCTGGCTCATGTCCTCGACCCTCAGCTTGAAGAACCAGGCAGCACCCATCGGGTCCTCGTTGACGAGG